>OMTA01000190.1 GCA_900313895.1 uncultured Eubacteriales bacterium
GTGGTGGTTCTGGACGAGACGGCCTATGACGCCGTTTTGACCGAAGCGGACACGGACACCTCCATGACGGATTATTTCGCGGCGATCCGCATGGCAAGACAGGAATCCAGAGACAGCGCGGCGGATCTGCTGCAGGAGACGATCGCCTATGAGACCGGCGCGGATGAGACCGCCGCCTCCGCCGCATCGGTCCGGCTGGAGGAGATGGTGTCCACAGCGCTGCAGGAGGCGGAGATCGAGGGCCTCGTCATTGCGAAAGGATATGAGGACTGCGTGGCCTATATGAGCGACGGCGCGATCTCGGTGGCGGTGGCGGCGCCGGAAGAGGGCCTGACCGCGGAATCCGTGGCGCAGATCTGCGACATCGTTACCACCCAGAGCGACTATACCCCGTCCCAACTGAAAATAATTGAGGTCAAGTGATTGTATTTTCCGGAAAATATGATACAATGAGAAGGAAATGACGGACGGCAGAGCCTGCGGTCCGGGACTGGAGGCAATTTCAATGAGCGATGCAAAAGACTATGTGGTGCAGCCCGACGAAAAGGGCACCATCAATATTTCCGAGGAAGTTGTCGCGGCCATTGCTGCGCTTGCAGTCAGCGAGGTGGAGGGCGTCTTTGGCCTGTCCTCCAGCTTTACTGCGGATCTCAAAGAGATGCTGGGAAAGAAGAATATGTCCAAGGGCGTGAAGCTCACCCCCGACAAGCTCAAGATCAGCGCGCGCGCGTCTCTCCTGCTGCCGTGGCACAAGGAGCTCGACTGTCTGGAAGAACAACGCCTTGCCGACAAAAAGTTCGGCTCCACCAGACAGGGTATCGCGCCGTTTTACTCTGACAAGTACCAGAAAAAGACCGTCCTCGCGGGCGAGATCCTCGACGAAAAGGCGTTCTTTGAGCACCTGATCCCGATCATGGAGTGGAAGAACCTCACCCTCGAAAAGGTCTACGGCGCAGAGCCGACGACCGTCGAACAGCTCAAAGAGTGGTACGACAACTACTGCATCAAGCTCATGCCGTTCATCGGCGACCTCGAGTATTTCTTTGATTATACCAAGGACAACGAAAAGAACGTTCTCTTTGAGGCGCAGCTCGGCGCGCTCAGGGACATCGACTTCGGCATCCATCCCTATACCACCTCATCCTCCACCATCGCCGCCTATGCGCCCATCGGCGCGGGACTTCCGTCCTTAAAGCTCGACAAGATCATCGGCGTCGTCAAGGCGTATTCCACCTGTGTCGGCGAAGGCCCCTTCACCTCCGAGTGGTTCGGTGAGGAAGCGGACAAGCTCCGCGAAGAGGGCGGCGAGTTCGGCGCAAAGACCGGACGTCCCCGCCGCGTCGGCTCGTTCGACGTCGTCGCGACCCGCTACGGCGTACGGATGCAGGGCGCGACCGAGATCGCCCTGACCAAGATGGACGTCCTAAGCTACATGGACGAGATCCCCGTCTGCACCAAGTACAAGGTCGGCGACCGCATCACCGAGAAGTTCCCCTTCCCGAGCCTCTTGCCGAAAGCAGAGCCCATCACCGAGTATCTCCCGGGATGGAAGACCGACATCACCGGCGTCCGCCGCTTTGAGGATCTCCCGAAAGCAGCGCAGGACTACGTTCTCTATATCGAGAAAGCCATCGGCTGTTATGTCAAATATATCTCTGTCGGCCCCGAGCGCGACAGTATCATTATCCGATAACTGCATGATGAAACAGCTTCTGTCGATACTTTTGGTCACGGCGATGCTGTTGTCGCTGCTGACTTCATGCGGTACAGAACGATCATCAGATACTGCAAAAGCCCCAACCGAAAACACGATCCAAACGGATAAAAAGCACCATATCCTCTACTTCAGAGATAAGGATAAGAGCGACAAAGCCGTCGTTACCTTCTTCAACAGCGTCACGGGCGAAAGCACAAACGCCGAGATGGAAAAGATTGCTTCAGACGACACCGCCGTCACCTTTTCCTGCGCGGGAGATACCACCGCCTACAACATGGCGTACATCACCTACGGCGACAAAAAGACCACTGATTTTGCATTCAATAATTGCGTCAGCGGCTGGAACCGTTCCGAATACGGCTTTCTCCCCTATACACAGGGCATGGAGATCGACTACTTCCCGCATTACGACCATTTCACCATCGATTGTAACGGCTATGACAAGAAGATCCATATCTGGACGCCCGACGACTACGATCCCGACGCCGAAGAACCGTACGCGAGCATCTATGTTCTCGACGGTCAGGACGACGCCTATATCGAAGAGGAGGGCGCAACGCCGAAGGATGTCATCAATATCCCCGAGCAGGTCAGAAGCATGACCGCGACGACCGGCTACCGGGCGATCGTCATAGGGGTCAGCACCTACGGCGATATGGTCAACTACACCCGCGACGACGAGCTGATCCCCGACCTCGGAAAAATGGCGGACAGCGACTACACCGGCAAGACAAAACGAAAAGGCGATGATTTCGCCCGCTTTGTCGCCGAAAAGCTCGTACCGTATATCCGGTCGCATTACAACGTCTGTACCGACGCGCTCCATACCGCTGTGACCGGCGCTTCGCTCGGCGGACTCGAGTCGTTCTATATCGGTATGCAATACCCCGATATTTTCGGAACCGTCGGCGCCCAGTCTCCGTCGTTCTGGACATACGGCGACGACGCGTGGACAGCGTATCTCAAGCAAAAAGACTTTGAAAAAACCACGCCGTTTCTCTATATTTATACCGGCGGCGGAGGCGATACCGACATGGACGGCGACGTCACCGCAATGGTCGAAAGGCTGAAAAAGCTGGGATACCCGAAATCGAAGCTGGCGTATGATCTCTATGAATCCGGCGGTCACCATGTGACCTTCTGGCGCAGATTCTTTTCCGAGTTTCTCGAAGCGATGGTATTCCAGCACATCGAACCGCTGCAAAAACAATAAAAAACGATGAAGGTGAATCTATGAAAAACAATTACATCTCCCCGTTCTCGGCGCGCTACGCGTCACAATACATGAGCGAGCTTTTCTCCGCCCAGACCCGCATCGAAACATGGCGCAGACTCTGGGTCGAGCTGGCGCGCGCCGAATCCGATCTCGGTCTGCCGATCACCGCGGAGCAGGTCAAGGCGCTCGAGGATAACGTCAGCAATATCGATTTCGACTATGCCGCCGAAAAGGAAAAGGAGTTCAAGCACGACGTCATGGCGCACATCCACGCCTACGGCGCGGTCGCACCCGAAGCGGCGGGCATCATCCACCTCGGCGCGACCTCCTGCTATGTCACGGACAACGCCGACCTCGTTCTCTACCGCGACGCGCTCGTATACATCCGCGGCGAATTGCTCAAAGTCATTGCGAACCTCACCGATTTCGCCGAAAAATACAAGGCAATGCCCACCCTCGGCTATACCCACTATCAGCCCGCCCAGCTCGTCACCGTCGGCAAGCGCGCCTCACTCTGGCTGCAGGATTTTGTCAGCGACCTCGACGAGATCGACTTCGCGCTGAAAAACGTCAAGTTCCTCGGCTGCCGCGGCACGACCGGTTCGGAAGCGAGCTTCAAGGAGCTGTTCGAGGGCGACGGCGAGAAGATCGGCGAGCTCAACCGCCGTATCGCGTCCGCGTTCGACTTCGACGAGATCTTCGACGTCCAGGGTCAGACTTATCCGCGCAAGGTCGACAGCCGCATCCTCAACGCCCTGTCCTCCATC
>OMTA01000240.1 GCA_900313895.1 uncultured Eubacteriales bacterium
GGTGGACGACAGCGTGGGTGGCAAAGGCGCTCTGACCGAAGAATGCCGAGACCTCCTTACCGCGGAAGGACAGACGTTTTGTTCCGTCAAAATGCGTCCCCGTAAAGTTCAGGCGGCGGTTGGAGCTGCATCCGTAGGGTGTGCCGCGTTTGCACGCCTCGCAGGTTCCGCAGTAGCTGTAGGAAAAGCCGACCTTGTCGCCTTCCTTGAAGTCTGTGACCCCTGCGCCGGTTTTGATGACCGTTCCCGCGCCCTCGTGTCCGAATACAGCGGGAAACGACAGCGGAAAGAATCCCAGTCTTCCGACTTCGTCCGTGTGACAGATCCCGCACGCCGCTACCTTGATCAGAACCTCGTTTTCCTTCGGTTCATCGAGGGTGAGCTCCTCGATCGTGATTGGCCCTTCTTTTTCCTGTACAATTGCTGCTTTGATGTTCATTTCTCGATCTCCTTGTAGTGTGATTTATGGTCGATCGTTTCCGATACTGATCTTTGCCTTTTATTGACGGAAACAAAAACAGGTAAAAAATATATCGGAGCATTGAAATGTCCGACAGGTTTCCGAAAGTGAAACGCTCTTTTTGATTTCGGAAACTCGATGGGGTAAAGCGTACGCCGTTTCATGCCGATACACAAAACGGCGTTTTGGTTTTATTGATATTCTATTGATACTCCAGGCTGTCGCAGTAGTCAAACAGCATATTTTCAAACGCCTGGCGCAGCTTTGAATGTTTGATGAATAGATGGATGGTCGGGGTCTTGTTTTTTGACAGCATGACCCATTGACCGGAGAGCATGAAGATCTGTATGTTGCGGAACGGGCTGTTCTTATCCGCGATACAGTGAAAGCGACTGTGCGTTTTTTCGCATTGCTTCATCAGCTCGATGTGCTCGGCGTATTCGTCGTAGGTGCATAGTATCTCTCGATTGTAGAACAAACCCGAAAGCGACAGAAAGACCGGCTTTTTATCATAATTGTCGCGCGTGATATCGGGGTAACTCGTCACGAATTCCGAGTGCTTGAGATCGCTTGAAAATCTCGCGCGTTCGGTATGCAGGTATTCTTTGATCCGATCCGCTTCCTTGGAATCGATCCGGTTGCGGTGCAGTATTTTGTCGAGCAGCGGATCGCTCATGGTATAGAAAGGCGGCGTCGATAGTACGCTCGCTCTTTTGCCGTGCTTTTTGGAAAAGGACGCAAGGAGGGATAACCTCTGTTTGTCGTTATCGACGATCTCGATCAGCGGATGCGCGAGGCTCAGGATATGCGCGGCTCTTTGCCTGTACTGTCTGACCTCTTCGTCATCGAGGGCGACGCGTGTGATCACAGCGTCGGTATGCCCGGTGATCGCTTCACAGCATAATGCTGCATTGTCGAGTGCGACCAGTCTGTAGTGAAAGATACCGTCGCGTCTGCCCTTGAGATAGGATACCGTGACATAGCCGGTCATAAAAACAGGCATCAGAGAGATCAGCCCGGGCAGAATCTCATCCATAGGATTATCGGCATTCAAAACCAGATCAATATGGATCCCTTTGCGCACAAGCGTCGTGATGATATATTCAAGGTTCTGCGTCATATGGGCGTCTTCACCGCTTGAAGAAAGATCGGTGCAGATGATCGCCCGGGTATCGCTTTCGACGGTCTCCAAGGCGCGGATAAAGGCTTTTTCCGCTTCGCCGGAAAATCGGTAGCGCAGTTGATGATCATCGAAGGTGACGTTTTCGGTATCAAAGCCATCCAACTCGCGCAGAAAACGTTCGGCGTAGAAGACGGGCGAATAGTTTCGTATCGTCAAGAGATCCGTAATCTTGGCACATACGGTCTCTTCGGACATCAGCTCCGAGGAAGTGCATCCCAGAATATCGGACAGGGTATCTGTGACAGTGTCGTCGTAGCATTTGCCGAAAATGTAGCTGCCGACGCTCCGGCAAAAGAGGTTGATATCGGAGGGACGACTTTGACCGGCGCGGATGCGCGAGAGCTTCGACTGATCCATACCAATATCGGTGCACAATTCCCGCGTGTTGATATGGAGTCGGTTGATGAGCGAATTGAGGTTCATGCGGAAGGCTTCCGCGTCGTATCTACCGCTGTCATCGCTCAGTACGGATATAAGATCATCTTTGATCTGATCGGCGGAAAGATCCACGTATCCCGCTTCCTTCGCCGCATGGTAAAGACCTTTTGAAATGTTTTCCAGGATCATGCTGTTTGCCAAAGGCTCTCTGCTTCCCGAACGATAGCGGCTGATCGTCGCGGCGGATACACCACTCATCGTGACCAACCTCTTCGGCGTGCAGTTGTACCGGGTCATATATCCGTTCAGCTTTTCAGCAAAAGTCATTCCATCACCTGTATCACACTCTACTTGGAAATGATGATAGCATAACGAAGTATAATAATCAATATTTCGCGGAGAAAAAGGAATAATTTTGTAGAATTTGCATAAATGACACAATCTGCGTTTGTGTATATGTCCGATAAGCAGATCGCATAACACGAGGGTGTGTCTTTCGTATTCCTGCCAATTCCATATAAAAAAGGTGGGCAGGCATCGACACCTGCTCACCACATACCGATCGGATAAAATAGAACAAGAAAGCGCGCACCCGGCGCGTCCGCTTTCGTATACCCATCGCTCGTGCGCGCGCAGCGTGCAACTGAGCGGGGATTATAAATTGTTTTTTTACTGTATAAGAAAACGAGCAGTTTCTTATACAGTAAAAAAGAGTGCTGATAACGTAAGTCCGTTATCAGCACTCATACTGGCAGGGGCAGAAGGACTTGAAGCGGAACAGGGATTTAATCAAATGTTATCTAATCACCTGTGATGTTATATAGTTTTATATCCTGTTTTCTGTTTGGAAATCAGATACCCCTGCATAATAGTATAGATGATAATGTAAAATCATTTTGGTATAATTTTGGTAGAAAAATGGTAGAAGAAATGCCCGCTGAATTTTTCTGAAACCGGAGTTTTAATTATGAGAGCTAAATATCATATTTACCTCACTGCCGAGGAACGTAGAGTCGTTATCAACGGTCTAATCGACTTAAGAAACAACCTTATTTCACAAGGAATGTACACCGATTTAGTTGATGAACTGCTTATTAGATTTTCAAAAGCCAAAGCTAAAAAGATTAAGATTAAGGAGGTCTAATAATGGAGATTACATATACACGTCAAGGAGATTATTTGCTGCCGGATTTAATTCTTCCTGAACAGGACAACCGACCAATCGGCTTGTGGGGACAACAACACCTTCGCTATATCAAACGAAGCCGCCCGATTCTATACACCAATCTTCTCACCAAATGCAAGCTCAACGAGTACCTTGCCGACGTTGATGAACAGGCGCAGAAGATGTACGATGAACTTGTACAAGCTTTTGCAAAGGAAGAAGGCTGCACCGAACAGCTAAAAGCTACCGATCAAATGCTGTGGGTGCGCAAGATGAACAATGTCACTCAAAGAGCGATAGAAGTCGTCAATGCAGAAATAATCTATAACTAACACGAAGGCTGATGTAGTATCTAAATGAATTGCATCAGCCTTTTATTTGATTGAATAATTGTTAATTATATGATAGAATGATATTGAAAAACATACTGAGGAGTGATTAAATGAAACAAAGTTATCAACCTGAATTGAATTTTATATTCGAATATCCGTTATCTAGAAATGGGATGGTTCAGGAATTAACAACTGAATTAAATGTATTGCGATTTGGATTAAGCAACATTCAAGAAATAGGTCAGGATTATAGTGATGTAATCGATAGAGTGATATTAGTTCCTTTGCGAAAACTGCTGTGCGAGAATCAGTCCGTCATTAAACTGTTATGCCCTGATTTTAAAATGATGCCAATAAAAGGAAGACTTATTGATCTGGAAGATAAATTAAAACTATATATTACTCCCTTTGATTTTGTTAAAGTCGATGAATGGATTACAATAGATGATTGGATAAGTCAAAAAATAGCTTATTACGATAAACAAGCTACAGATTGTCAGCGCTCAATTGACGAAAACACATTTTTACAAATAGTTAATCGAATAAAGAAAAAGCAAGATAAGTTAGATTTCCAAAACTTATATAAAAAGGAAACTATCAGCTACAAAGGAGAGAATGTGGTTGTATACTCTTTAGTTGATGATAATAGCGAAACCGTTAACTCGGCATTTAATACTTTAAAACAGACTGGTTATTACGACTTAACAGTTTATGACTTTATTAAGCATTTAGCTGATAAAAGAGGCGCACATTTAGATACTAGCGCTTCAGTATTTATTGAAACGATAAACAAACCCGATCAAAACCAATTAAACGCAATCAGATGTTGGGCTTTACAATTGATTTTTGCTGTAAAAGAGCAGATTCCAGAGTTTGCAGATTATTGGTCTGATGCACCTGTCCCGTATGAATAATTAAACTATTTTTTTGAGTGTTGCAACTCCTAAAAGAGATAAATTATAGATTGTAAAATCCTTTTAGAGTTGTTAAAAAGCACCAAAACAAAAAGGCTAAAATTTGCTTGTGCACAAAAGAAAATTGAAGCCGAATAATAACACAATGAACAAAAAACGAGCGTGTAAGCAGATGCTAGCTGTTTACACCCTCTTTATTTTTATTTAGTGTTGGGAATCAACATCAAATCTCTCTTGCTCTTGTATGAATTTGTGCTTCAATTACCATCACTCGTACTTCGGGTAAGTTGAAGTACGGGTACAGTGTAAATGTG
>OMTA01000152.1 GCA_900313895.1 uncultured Eubacteriales bacterium
TACGCCCGAGGATGACGCCGAACAGCGAGATGATGCCCAGCACGTACCAGCCGGCCTGGTTGCCGGTGGATGCCAGCGCGTTCTGGATCGAGCCCAGCGCCGCCTGCTGTGTGGTAAGATCAAAGTCTCGGTACATACCGATGGTGACGATCTCTCCGCGATCAAGCGACACAGACGTCATGGAATCGTCAAAAGTAAAGTAATCGTCCGCAAAAGAGCCCGTGTGATTGGAGCCGAACGAGATGTCCTCCCGGATATCTTCATAGTACGCGTCGTCGATCTGATAGCCGCCGTAAAGATCAGGCACAGAGATGGTAACATCGTCCTGATAGGAGGTAAACAGCAGATAGACATGGCCGTCATAAAACTGCATCGAGTCGTTATAGCGCGCCAGAATCTTCAGATTACCGACCACATCTGAACCATCGGAATAATCGCCTACCGTAACAGTGCAGTCGCCCATGCCCTCGACAGAGATGGTTGTCGTGCCTTCTTTCATAGCGTTCAGATTACCGTTTTGATCGACCCACGCGATCGCGGGATCGGCGGAGGTGCAGGAGGTTCCGGCAGGAACAAACCCTTGCTCGACGTCGCCCTCGACCATATCGATGCTTTTGGGGAGTGCTTCCTCCGCAAATACTGTCAGCGGAAAACAGCTCACCAACAACAATACGCTCAGCATCAACGCTAAAAACCTTTTCTTCATGTCACCCTCTCCTTTGGCACAGTGTCGAGAATATAAATAATAGTTATTTTATCATAAACGATGTTTCTTTTCAACTAAAAATTAGTCGAATCATTCCGTCTTCAGCGCACAAAAACCGCCGCAACATTTCGTCACGGCGGTAGCCTGTATTTATTGTTCTTTTTTAGAATAATCTTTGATCTCAACCTGATCCTGCATGGTCTGGTTCAGTTGGATGCCGAGGGTATCCAGCGCCGCCTGATTGACCAGATTATAGCTGTCATGCTTATAGACAACGCTCAGCGTCGCGGGATTCTTTTCCTCGAAGAGAATGTCATAGCACATTCCCGCGGCGACCCTGCCGACCGAAACATAGTTGACGGTACAGGTCGCGAAAGCGCCCTGCTTGAGCATGGTTTCGTTGCCGACAAAGACGGGGATCTTGATGGCGTTGGTATAGCGGAGGATGGCGGCGATATTTTTGAGGATGAAGCTGTCCGCCGGCAGGAATACCGCCTGTGTACCCGCTTTTTTGATGGAAGCGAGCGCGGCTTTCAAATCATCCGTTTTATTGACCGGATATTTTTCCGCCGTCATGCCAGCCTCTTCCGCTTTGTTGACAGCAAGGATCGCCTGGGTAGTCGCTTCAACGTCGGTGGAACTGTAAACGGTCGCGAGCTTCTTCGTCTGCGGACGGAGAGTGCTGATCAGATCGACCTGCTCGAACGTCGGCGAATAACTGGAAACGCCGGTGACATTTCCGCCGGGCTTTTCATTGGACTTGACCAGCCCTTCTTTCTCGGGATCGGCGATACCCGCAAACACGATCGGGATATCTGTCGTCAGCGACGCCGCGAGCTTTGAGGCGTACGGGCCGATGGTGCAGAGCAGATCGCACTTTTCATCGATCAGTCGCTGAATCTCTTCCTTACAGCGCGTCTTATCCTCCTCGATCACATAAACGACGTCAAGGTTTTCGATCAGCCCTTGCTCCTTGAGCTCGGAGATGAAGCCCGCGTAACAGTCGTTGCTGTCGGCGTTGTTATAGTGCTGAACGATACCGACCTTGAACTTCTTGGAAGGATCGATCTCCTTTTTCTCTGCGGTAGAAGCGTCCTCCGAGATCGACGATGACGTCTTTGTGTCGGAAACCGCGGCATCCCGCGCTTCTGAGGAGAAGAACATCCGATAGGTCGTAAAGCCCAGCGCGCCGATGATCAAAACAGCAAGGACAATATTCATAATCAGGACAAAATGCTTTTTCATCACAACCTCCTGAATACTGTAGATTGGTTTGATTGCACAAAGTCAGTGTAGCAGATTTTGGCAAATATGTCAAATCAAGGATCATTATATTTCTATAAAAGAATTATTTGTAATACATATAAACGTTACACCGCAGCGTGCCGTTATACAGCTTGCGGCGCTTGTCGGCAGGTCTGCCGAAGCACTTTTCAAACTGATCGTCAGGCGAGATCACGGTGTAGGAATGGTACGGCTTTTTCTCAAAGGCGTTCCCCGCGATCCGATACAGCTCGCGCGCCTCTTTCAGCTCGAGCATCCGCTCGCCGTAGGGCGGGTTGGTGATGACGCTTGAGCGCTCAAAGTCCTCGTGATAGTCGCGGATATCGCGTTTTTCAAAGGTGATCCTGTCCCCCACTCCCGCAAGCTCCGCGTTACGGCGGGCGATCGCCAACGCCTCGTCGTCGATATCATAGCCGTAGGCGCGGAACTTCGCGTCACGGCGCTCACCCGCGCGGGCGCGTTCCTTCTCCGCGGTCAGGATTGCCGGATCGACCTGCTTCCATTCTTCAAAAGCAAATGGTCGATTCATCCCCGGCATGATCCCCAGCGCCTTTTGCGCCGCTTCGATCAGGATGGTACCGCTGCCGCAGAACGGATCGATTACGATGTGATCCGCCCTGACCCTCGCCAGCTCCGCCATCGCGGCGGCTAAGGTCTCTTTGATCGGCGCGTCGCCGGATAATTCGCGGTAACCACGCTTATTGAGCGCAGCGCCGGTGGTATCCAGCATGATGCTGACGCGGTTCTTGAAGATACGGAACACGACCTGATGCAGACCGTCGCTTTCCTCGAACCATTCGGTATCATATCGCAGACGGAGCTTTTCGACGATCGCTTTCTTGATGATCTTCTGACAAGCGGGGATCGAGCTGAGCGTCGAATCCAGGCTGCCGCCCTTGACGGGAAAGCTGTCATCCCGATCGAGATACTCGCTCCATTCGATCGCCTTGACGCCCTCGAACAGCGTATCAAAATCCGTCGCCTCAAATTCCGAGAGCAGGATGTACACGCGCTGCGCCAGTCGCGAGCATAAATTCGCCCGCACCATCGCGCTGTAATCGCCGGAAAACAGCACTCTGCCGTTTTCGGCGCGCACATTCTCCAATCCGCAAAAGCGCAGTTCATTCGCAAGCAAGCCTTCCAGCCCCAACAAACACGGCGCGCTGAATTGCATCACGCACTCTCCCCTTTCGATTATTGCAATTATTATATCATTTTTATATAGTCTTGTCCATATGAAAAAGCCGCCCAACTACGGGCGGCTTCGGTTTGGAGTTTATTCTTCTAACCACGTGTAATAGGTTAAACCTTTATAGGAATAGGAAGTATGAATGCATTCCATACAACTCAGAATATTTCCTGCAGAATCGACGGCTCTAATACCAAATTCATAGGTCAGTTGTGGATTGCAATAATAGGTAAATGAGCAACAATAAGTCGAACCGATCTTCTGCCATTTACCGCCAATTTTTCTATAATAGAAATACTTTGCAGCTCCCGGCGATGATCTCCAACGGAAACTGATATAATCGCTTGCTCTCGGACAAATCAGATAGGAGACGCCTGTAACATCGGGCCACAATGAAAAACGCTTTTTCTTCGAGTAAGTGATAGATCCTTGAGCAACCCCTTTTGAATTCACGCATCTAATGCGATACTGATAGAGCTTCCCACCAAGAGATGGTGTAGAATTATAGTAATTATATTCTGAGCGTTTAATGATCGTATCCTTTTTCCACGCAGACCAAGACGACGTTCCTGTTGAATCCCTATATCGATATTCAATCTTATAATAAGAAGCTCCCTTTACATTATTCCACTGGATATTAAACCCTCTGGCATTCTTAGATAAATAAGTTATCTTCGGAGCAGCTAAACTTTTGAAAGACTTGCCCTTTGTATCAAAAGCAGAGACCGCCTTCTTTTTCTTGTTGACACAGCGCAGCGAGTAGGTGTACTTTACGCCTGCTTTCGCTTTTTTATAAGTATAAGTACATTTGGTCGTATATGCCAGAGCCTTCCATTTGCCGCCGGATTTAATCAGGACGCAATACATCACAGCGCCGTTAACCTTTCCCCATTTCAGTACATGACCGGAGGCGCTGTAGGAGATGGATTTGAACTTGGGCGCGGCAAAACAGGTGATCGACCACCCCTTGCTGTTATAGGCGCTGACCCCCTTCTTACCGTCAGAGGTAATGCAGCATACAGTATAGGTATACTTTTTGCCGGATTTCGCCGCTTTGTGCGTATAAGAGGTCGATGTTGTATCGGCGAGCTTTTTCAGACCTTTCGAGGTGATCAGGAACACACGGTACTTTGCCGCCTTATTCACTTTGCCCCAGGTGAGGTTAACG
>OMTA01000140.1 GCA_900313895.1 uncultured Eubacteriales bacterium
GTCGTCGGTATCGTATCCGGTATCCTCGTGGTCGTGGTCGTCGAAGTGCTCGACATGAAGCTCCACGTTGACGATCCCGTCGGCGCTGTCGGCGTCCATATGGCAAACGGTATCTGGGGCACGATCGCAGTCGGTCTGCTCGCAAACCCCGACGCTCCCGCAGGACTCTCCGGCCTGTTCTACACCGGCGACTTCAAACAGCTCGGCTTACAGCTCTTAGGCTTTGTCACCGTTGCGGCATACGCGACGATCATGATGATCATCACCTTTAAGATCATCAAAAAGACTGTCGGACTGCGCGCAACAGCCGAGGAAGAGATCATGGGTCTGGATATCACCGAACACGGTCTGCCCTCTGCCTACGCAGGCTTTGCGGCGACCGCTGAGGACTACAGCATCTACGGCGAGGATATCACCGTCGTCACCGGCGACACACCGGTCGCCGAGGCAGTCGAGGTCAAGGCTGTCCCCGCAGTCGGCAGCCGCGACGGCAAATTCACCAAGGTCGAGATCATCTGCAAGGAAGCCCGCTTCGAAAAGCTCAAGAGAGCGATGGCTCAGCTCGGCATCACCGGCATGACCGTCACCCATGTCATGGGCTACGGCGCGCAGAAGGGCAAGCCCGAATACTACCGCGGCGTACCGCTCGAAAGCAACCTGCTGCCGAAGCTGCAGGTCGAGATGGTCGTCTCCGCGATTCCTGTGCGCGACGTCATCGAGACCGCGAAGAAAGCGCTCTACACCGGCCATATCGGCGACGGAAAGATCTTTGTCTATGACGTCGAGAACGTCGTCAAGATCCGCACCGGCGAAGAAGGCTACGACGCCCTGCAGGGCGTCGAATAACCGGGACTTTAGGGGAGCGCCGCTCAGTTTCCTTTCCCTAAACATCATCAACAGTTTTTTGTCCTCTGAAAGTTGTCAAAATACCATACCGCGACTCCCCTATTGTTTGCAGGCTGCATCACCATGGTGCAGCCTGTATTATGTTTTCAGCTGAAACACAAAAAGCAAAGCTGCCTTAGATACCCAAGACAGCTTTTCATACCCTATTCAGTTTTTGATTGTTCCGCTAAGGACATCACCTATTGTTGCTACACAATTTACATATTATCGTATTCGATATATGTTCCTCTCTTTCGAAATGTGACGAATAAAGCGATTACGATTCATCGCTTCGTGATATGCCGCAATGATGGCTTTTGTCCTCTCAAGAACGTGTTGGTCCAGCTTCTCATGCCAATTCTTATACAGTATTCCAGTCATTCTTTTCAATAAACTCTCTGACACGTTTCGCTGTTGTCGGCTGATACCACTTCCGCTGTGCGCTGTCCCCGACGATCGACTTGTATTGCAGGAACAGGCTTTTCTTTGCCTTTCGCACTTCCAGATATTCGGATAAATCGGGCTTTACACCGCTCTTCGCAGAATCGATCTCTAAGCCGGTCAGGATCGCCAGCACCTCGGTATCCTGACGGCTTGCCGCTCTATCATCATTTTGGCTGTTCTCGTCATAAGCAATAATCCCCCGCCGTAACGCGGCGTTACTGATTTGACCGACGCGCGACGAAAAGGTACTTTTGACCGTTTCCATCCTCTTATGCCAATCATTTGCATCGGCAATGATCGGATCTGCCGACGGTATTTTCAGCACAGGTAACGACGCCGTGTTACCATAGCCTTTACGAACACAATTGTTGACCAGCGGATCGGCGATTGTCTTCACCATATCGCCGTCATAGTCCGCGCCGCCGAGTCGGTCGGGAATTAATGATCGAGAGTCAACCATAACCACATAGCGAAGGTGAGAAAGATACTTCTTTCTAAGCCGTCCAGCTTTACTCAGCGGATGTACCAACGCTTCCTCGTTTCGTGCAATGTGAGGGCTGCGCAGGAGAGTATAATACTCCTGCTTTGTATATGTCGGTTTCGGTGCGTATACCGTGTTGCCGGATAAACACTCCTCCACCAACTTTTTGTAAGCCTTACTTTCTCCTTCGGCACACCTTACGATGTACGCCAATAATCGCATTAAATCATCGGACAAATAACGGTTATCTCCTGCAACCAACAGCTGTCCGACAGCATACCTTTGTTTGACGCTCTCCGCTTTGTCGGAGAGCTCTTTTGCGTATATCTCTTCTTCCATAAACACCGGATTCTGTTCGATTATCTCCGCGCGCTGTTTACGCTTATCGGTTATTCCAATATCATCATTGTCAAGATTATCGGTAAAGTGTTTTTGCCTGTTGCCGAGTTCGCCGACGTAATCATAGTAAACCGTTTCGGTCGTTTTCGTCAGCCAGTGCCGCAGATCGGTATTCGGGGATTTGTCCCATCCGAGCGGCAAGTCCAAAGACCCGAATTCATCATCCGTCAAAGCGAGTGCAGAGGGTATCGACGATCTCATCCCCGGTGACGTCGTTTTTCAGGCACTCCGCGATAGCCGAGAGAGTCTTGTTACCCTGAATGAGGCCGTGAAACTCCGCCCCCTGCGGTGGGGACGATGACCGTTTGTCCGGCAACATCATGAGATAAAAAATGTCGGTTTAATTTCAAAAAAGCACTTCCTTTATACGGACATTCGATAATACCCGCTTTTCGGATACTATTGAATATCTGTAAATTGTCCGCGCCGCCGCTCTGAGTATGCACTCAAAACGGCGGCGCGATAGTTATAATCTACTTAAATCTGTAATTACAGATTTAACGGCAGCTCATAAGCCGACAGGGGATCGGTGCTTTCACCGCTGCCACCGCCGCCGGGAGTTGTACCGGAGGTAGTGATAACGTCCTCTGTGTCAAATTCGGTTACGTCCATCAAAAGACGCTCATAAGTTTCTTTGATCATATTCATGCACGTCCTTTCCAATTAGTACCGGCTGACATTCGCGCCGTCCTCGATGGTGATGGTTCCGCAGGAGACGGATTCTCTACCTTTGCCAATTGCAGACGGTGATTCTTCTCCGCGTCTTGCGGTAACCTGTGTGACGGTGTTCTTGATCAGGATATTGCCGCAGCTTCCTTTATACCCGCATCCGATAGCGGCTCCATAAGTTCCGGTGGACGCAGTGACTGTACCGCCGTTGATGGTAATATCTCCGCAGCTCTTCTCTAGGAAACTTCCGATAGCGGCACACCAATTACCGCCGTTAGCCGTGATTGTACCGCCGTTGATGACGATATTGCCTGCGTTCATATTAAGATCTCCGCCGATTGCGCAGCCATACCAACCTGATGAAGCAGTCAAAGAGCCTGTGCCGTCAATCGTAATAGTAGAACCTTGAGGTACATAGATTCCGGTACTGTAATTACCGCTGCCCTTGACGGCGTTGGTACCCTCTAACAGGAGGTTCGCGTCGCCTAAGAGGGTGATCCCGGCGTGTCGTGAAGTTCCGGGGAAGGCGGTGATATCCGCATTTTTAAGGGTAACGGTCGCGCCTGCGGCGATGGTAATTACTTTGTCGCCGGAAAGCCTTCCGGAGATAATGTCGCCGTCCTTTGCTGTGTAGTTGCCCTTTAGGAGGCCAAGGTCAACGAAGTTTGTAAAGAATTCGTTCGCCGCCTGATTGTACCAATACAGCGCCTTTGCGAGCGCTTCGTTGTTGCTGTTGCCGCTTGTTGCCAACGCTCTGGCATAATCGAGCGCGGAGTAGCGCAGGGTGGTGCCGCTCACGGTGAATTCCTGCAAATCATCAAGCTGTGCCGCAGGAATGCTCTCAGACTGCGCATAGAAATAATCATTCCACTTTGTCAGACCGTCGGTGCTAAAGGAATCATTCTCCTTGGCAAAGTACAGTCTGAGGGTGTTCTCAGACAGGAACACAAGGCTGGGAGACTTAAAGCTCGCGCCGAATTCAGCCGCCTTTGCCGCAATATCGTCAGCGCCGCCGCCGTTTGCAGCAATGATCGCGTTGTCAAAATCAGCAGAAGATACGTCCTGCATGACGTATGACAGCTCCTTATCGGCGAGGTCGCCGGTGTTGATACCGAAAACGGTTTGCGCCTTTGCGCCGTAGCTGAGCATTTTTTGACGAGATCAACCAGATATCCGTATTTTATTGCGCCGTAGGTAGTTTTGTAATTCTTGCTGAAATCAGAATTTTCGTCCAGAATGTTACCACAGTATTCGCGAACACTGTACTCCTCCGACGCTGTCGCACCGTTGAGATTGGCGGTAGCCTTGACATTAGAAGTCATTTCAGCCGCGCAGACAAAGCAGGTTACCTTGATGGTGTCGTTAAACTTCTTGAAGTTGTCCGGAGTAACGGCTATTTTTGTGCTCTGCGACGCAACGTCTCCCAGCGGGTCCTCGGCCGCCCACTCAAAATTCACCTCAAGCTCTCCGGTGTCACCGGGTCTCATGCCGGCGGCATAAGGAGATATATAGAAGTTGATTCCGATATTGCCGTCGAGGGTAATGCTGTGACCGGCAAAGATTGTCTTGGACTTTGGGATTGCGTTGTAGGTCGCGGTGTAGGTCTCGTTCTCCGACACCTCGCTGAGCGCGGGGCTCCAGCCCGCGAACTCATAGACGTTGTCTTCATCCTCCGCCCTTACGGGAGTATTACCGTTATAGGTCGGGGTGGCGCCCGATTCTACCTCTGAGTCGGTCTCGAGTGTCGCGCCGTTCCAATTCTTCCATGTGACGGTGTAGGTTGCGATGGGAACGCAACCG
>OMTA01000089.1 GCA_900313895.1 uncultured Eubacteriales bacterium
ATTTTTATCATCAGTATTATTATGATCATCTATTCGCTGATCAGCCTGATCGCAGGCACAGCTGTCAGCGGCTGGGCGAGTACTTTATGTTCCATCTGGGCATTAGGCGGACTTCAGCTCCTTGCTATCGGCATTATCGGCGAGTATATCGGAAAAATCTATCTCGAGGCAAAACGTCGTCCGAGATTCATCGTTGAAGAATTTATCGAGGATTAAATGAACGGGAATAAAGTAGCGCGCGTATTAAACAGAATATTCAGTATATGCTTCTTTCTGTGCATGGCGTTGATCTTTTTCGGTACATTTTTCTATGGCTATACAAAACGTACCGATACCAACACCTTTGGGGATCTGAACCCGAAACGTATCCTGTACAGTACTCATGCACATTTAATTATTTACTTTGCGGCCGTTTTACTGCTTGTATTCTTTTGTGTTTTGTACTACCTTTCTAAGAAGGATTACCGTTTGACAGCTCCGGGAAAGATGTCTAATGAAAAGAAGTTTCGTATCATTCTTTTCACGGTCGTAGGCATCATGCTTGCCATCGAGCTTTATATGGGCTGGAAAATGCGGATCTATCGCTCACACGATCTTGCTTATGTCGGCACAAATTCCGATACATTTGCTTATACCGGCAGCTTCCAGGAACTGCGCAACAGAATCTCTTCCGGCGAAGACATCTACATGGCGCGTTATCCCAACAACTTCGCTATCATGTTCTTTTTAGCGCTGCTGTATCGCGTCTGGTATCTTATTTTCGGGAATATTCCTCTGTATGCGCCGGTCGTCGTCAACTGCATCGCTATTACCGCATCTGTTTTGTTTACAGTACTGATCGCAAAACATATGTGGGGAAGAAGAAAGGCGTTAGTTGTCCTGATAATGCTGTTTATTTTCTCTCCCTTATATCTTTATGTTCCGTTGTACTACACCGATACGCTGTCGATGCCTTTTGGTATTATCGGTCTGTATTGGTTCATTCTGGCAATCAAAAAGGACAAAAGTCAAAGATTCAAAAAATATCTTCTGCTATTCTTAGCCGGAGCGATCCTGCTGATCGGCTACAAAGTCAAGGGCAACATCGCTGTGATCCTTGCCGCGATGATCGTTTATGCGTTGGTTAAATGCAAAATCAAAGAATTCGCGTGTATCGCTTTAGCGTTGATCCTCGGCTTCGGCTCTTTTATGATGATGTTTAAGGCGGGGTACAGTTATCTGAATCTTGTATCCGAGGAATCTGTAGATCATTACGAATACCCTTATACCCACTGGGTGATGATGGGTCTCAACGGACTCGGCGGTTACAATAAAAAGGACAGTGTATTTACCGCAAAAATAGACGGAAAACAGGAAAAAGCGGAAGCGAATATCGAACAAATCAAGATCCGCTTGAAAAAGCACATCAAAGATAATACTTTGATCAGTCATTTTGTCAACAAAGCGCTGTGGATGTGGACCGACGGAACTTATACGATCCCCGGTCATCTCAAAACATATGTCCAGCGCAGTTGGATGCACGAGTTCTTCCTGCGAAACGGAAAGTACTATACGTACTATTTTGCTTATGCAAGCGCCTATCAATTGCTGCTCGCGTTCCTGATGATGATCTCCGCGCTGAAAGGGATCATCAAATCAAAAATCAACAGCGCGGTATTGTTGAGAGGCATCGTGTTCGCACTATTCATCTTCCTGCTCATATGGGAGGGAAGATCACGCTATCTGTTCAATCTGACGCCGGTCTTCATTCTTGTTTCGGCAGACGGCTTGTTCAGCTTTTCGGATACCATCGGAAAATGGTTCTCAAAGCTCCGCGATAAGAAACAAAAGTCCGCTAAAACCAGGTTTATCGAAGATGCTGAGTCTTCCGAAACAGAGGCAGTTTCTCAGCCCGAAATGCCGGAATCCGATCCCGATACAAATACTGAGGAATCTGTTTCCGATTCAGTTCCCGCTACAACATAATTCTATCATAAAATGATCCCCTCGGAGTTTTCCGAGGGGATTTTTCAGTTCTTTAAAGATTGTAACGGAGCAGGGATCCGACCGCCCAGATTCACAAATCTTTCCGGATCGCCTTTTCTGAGCTCCATCACAGGCCCACTTCCGAGCAGCCCGCCGAAATTCAGCTCGTCGCCGGCTTTTCTGCCGATCGCGGGGATCACGCGAACCGCCGTCGTTTTCGAGTTGACCATACCGATCGCTGCCTCATCCGCGATAATAGCGGAAACCGTTTCGGGCGTGACGTCGCCGGGGATCACCAGCATATCAAGTCCGACCGAGCATACAGCCGTCATCGCTTCCAGCTTGGTAATATCAAGCGCGCCTTGATTGACGGCGTTGATCATACCGTGATCCTCCGATACGGGGATAAACGCGCCGGATAATCCGCCAACGTGAGAGGAAGCCATCACGCCGCCTTTTTTGACAGCGTCATTCAATAGCGCAAGCGCGGCGGTCGTACCGTGACAACCGCAGATCTCCAGACCCATTTCCTCGAGAATATGCGCGACCGAGTCGCCGACAGCGGGAGTAGGGGCGAGGGAGAGGTCTACGATGCCGAACGGGACGGATAAACGCTGTGACGCCTGCTGCGCGACAAGCTGACCCATACGCGTGATCTTGAACGCTGTTTTCTTGACGAGATCCGCGACCTCGGTGATATCCTGACAGTTAGCTTTTTCAAGCGCTGCTCTGACAACACCGGGGCCTGATACGCCGACATTGATGACGCAATCCGCTTCACCGACGCCGTGAAAAGCGCCCGCCATAAAGGGATTATCCTGAACCGCGTTACAGAAGGTCACCAGCTTCGCCGCGCCGATACAGTTGTTATCAGCGGTCAGCTTTGCGGTATCGACGACAGCTTTACCCATCATGCGAACCGCGTCCATGTTGATTCCCGCCTTGGTAGAGCCGATGTTGACGGAAGAACAGACGCGCTCCGTTACCGCAAGCGCTTCGGGAATACTTTCGATCAGCGCGTAATCTCCGGCGGCAAAGCCTTTTTCAACCAAAGCGGAATAACCGCCAATGAAGTTGACGCCGAGGGTATCTGCCGCTCTGTCAAGCGCTTTCGCAAATTTCAGGATCTTTTGTGTCTGACATACGCCCGCGACGATCGCGATCGGCGTAACGGAAATACGCTTATTGATGATCGGGATCCCGTATTCTCTGGTGATGTCCTCACCGGTTTTGACCAGATCCTTTGCGTAACGGCAGATCTTGTCATAGATCTTATCGCACGCTCTATCGATATCGGGATCAATACAATCGATCAAAGAGATACCCATCGTGATGGTTCTGACGTCAAGGTTCTCGTTATCGATCATATTGATCGTTTCCAAAATGTCTTTTGTTTCCAGCATAGGCTACCTCAGATTTTATGCATACTGTTGAAGATATCCTCATGCATGACATGGATCTTCAGGTTGTTGTCTTCACCGAGCTTGTCGAGCTTTTTGCTCAGCTCATCAAAGGGCACGCTTGTGTTGTCGATCTCCGCAAGCATGATCATCGCGAACATATCCTGTAAAACACTCTGTGTCACCTCGATGATATTGGCGCCGACCTCGGCGCACGCGGTGGAAACCTTGCTCAGAATCCCGACGCTGTCTTTACCCAGTACCGTAATCACTGCTTTCATATATACCTCCGAATGTAAAATGATCCCGAAAACAGGAGCAGAGGGTTCTGCTCCTGTCTGATCGTTATAATTTAGCCGCTAATTCTTTGATGTATTCCTTCAGCCCGTCGGCAGTCTCGGGGTGGGTGAGACCGACGTCGATGTTCGCCTGCAAAATACCGAGCTTGTTGCCCATATCATAACGTGTGCCGCTGAATTCAACAGCCGTCATGCCGACGTTCTGCGCCAATTCTTTCATCGCGTCGGTCAACTGAATCTCGCCGCCGGCGCCGGGCGCGGTATGATCAAGGATGTCGAAGATCTCAGGCGGAAGAACAACTCTGCCGAGGATCGAGTACAACGAGAACATTTCTTCCTTGGTCTGAGGCTTTTCGACCATATCGGTGCATTTATAGATGTTATCCTTGATCTTTTCGATCTTCATAGAGCTGTATTTTTTGATCGCTTCCTCCGATACCGGCTTGATACCGATAACGCCCTTGCCGAATGTACCGTAAGCGTCGATCAGTTCCTTGGATGCGGGGATATCGCCGAGGATAACGTCGTCGCCGTACAGGACGAGGAAGGGATCATCTCCGACAAAGGTTCTCGCCTTGGATACAGCGTGACCGAGGCCTTTGGTCTCGATCTGTCTGATGAACTGGATGTTTGCCAGCTTGTGGATATCCTTGATGCTGTCAAGCTGAAGTGTTTTGTTAGCTTTTTCAAGCGTTTCCTCCAATTCCTGACTGCGATCAAAATGGTCTTCGATAACGCCCTTGCCGCGATTGGTGATGATCAGGATATCGGTGATACCTGCCGAGACCGCTTCTTCAACAATATACTGAATAGCGGGCTTATCCACGATCGGAAGCATTTCTTTGGGCATCGCTTTGGTTGCGGGAAGAACTCTTGTACCAAGTCCAGCAGCCGGAATAACAGCTTTCGTAATTTTCATGTTAATCTCCTTATATAAAATTGACGATGATGGATGGCAAATAACGGATAATGATCGCGGTGATCAATAGTGATATCGCAAGCGGCATATTCACGCCGCCTTTGGTCTGTAATAACGTTTCGGGATTTTCATCCTCTTTCGCGTTCTGTTTGATCTTGATGATCTCGGTTTTACAGTGCTTCATATACCAGCGGTTAAAGTTCGCACCGACTATGATCATGATGCCGATCAGCAGCGCGTAAACGATCGCGGGGGTATATAGCTTCAACGCGTCGATCGTACTCAGCTTTGCCAAAAACTCCGTGCTTTTATCCATACCGCTTTGATACGCGCTGTAGAACTGCATATACAGATCACTGAAAGCGATAACGACATACATCATCGCGATATACAGCGCAAGCTCAATTCCGAAGATGATCGCGCCGAGCTTGTACATCTTGCGATACAGCAGATAACCGCCGGAAAAGATCGCCGCGGCAAAATTGAATTTAGATTTATTGAAGTTCTTGATGTTGTTGAAGATCCTGACAAAATAGGGAGGATTCTGCTTGACGTATTTTGCCGTCTCACCGGCAGTGACACCGTCGCCGAAATCCTCGTCGGCGGGAACACCGCCCAAAGGATCGAACGCGGGAATGCCAAAGGGCGTACCTGCTCCGCCCATATTTCCCATGTTGCCCATATTTCCGAATGGCGTTTGTCTGTTCTGCGTGTTATCCGCGTTCTTTTGCTGATCCTCATTCGTCAGGGGAGCCGCGCAGTATTTGCAGAAAAACGAATACTGATCGTTTTCCTTGCCGCAACTTTTACATATAATGACATTGGCGTTTTGATTCTGCTCTTTGTCATCCGCAAAATCATAGCCTTCTTTATGGAGCGCTTCATTCGCGCAGTGACCCTGCTCCTCATAACACGCGCGATGGTGCGGCGTACCGCATTCGGGACAGACAACAACGTCGTCATCCGCGTGAAAGTATTGCTCGCATACAGGACATTTATTTCCGATAAAATCCATATATTGTACTCCTAAAATATATATGTTACTTTATTATACCAAATAAATCCATTTTCTGCAACTGTAAATTCATCGAATCGATATAGATTATAAAGCGACAGTATTACTCTTTACAAAGAGGGTAAATTATATTATAATGCTATTTGGAAAAATATGAAAGAAACGATATAAGAGGGAAAATAATGCTGCAATTTGAAGAATTGAAATTAAAGCTCGAGGGCATGAAGCCTGAGATCGACGATCTGGCGTCCGCTTTAGGACTTTCCCAGATGAAGAGCGAGATACAACAGCTCGAGAATCGTGCCGCGGAACCCGGTTTCTGGGACGATATGGAGAATTCACAAAAGATCCTTCAGCGCACCGCTAATCTGAAGGCGAAGGTAGAAAAGTATGAAAAGCTCGTCGCGCGTTATGAGGATACGCTCGCGTTGATCGAGCTGGGCGATGAGGCGGAGGATCTTTCTCTTGTTGAAGAAGCTGAGACTGAGATCGACGCGATCCGTTCCGACATTGACCGTCAGAGGCTCGAAACGCTTCTGACCGGAGAATATGATAAAAATAACGCGATCCTGACCTTCCACGCAGGCTCCGGCGGTACAG
>OMTA01000006.1 GCA_900313895.1 uncultured Eubacteriales bacterium
GATCAAAAGGACGTTATGTCCGCCGGCAGCGGCGATCTCCATCGCGCGCTTCGCCTCATTCTGTCCCTTGACCTGCGAAAAATCGAGCGTCGTCACATCCGGCTCGACAGACGGATCATACACGGCAGGTTCGATCGGTAGACGACCCGCGAGGTGGTCGAGCAGCTCGTAAACATTATGCACGGGATAAATGATTATTCCGTCAACGACCGCGCCCTCGTTGGCGTTCGCGGCGGGAACATACAGCTTTTGAAAGCCCAGCTGACGCGCGGCGATCGCCATCGGCAGAACGCCGTTGACCCCTCTTACCTCACCCGAAAGCGACAGCTCGCCGATGAAAGCGCTGTCGTCGATATTCGCGGTGATCTGACGCATCGCGCGCAGGATCGTCACCAGGATCGGCAGATCGTATAACGGCCCCTCTTTTTTGATATCCGCAGGCGCGAGATTCAAGACCAGACGCGAGTTCGGAAACTCAAAGCCGCAGTTTTTCATCGCGGATCGCACACGGTCACGGCTTTCCTTGACCGCGGCGTCGGGAAGTCCGACGATATCGAACGCTGCCATCCCGCGCGACAGGTCTGCTTCTATCTCGATCGCATAGGTGTTCAGCCCGAACAAGCCCAAGCTGTTGCATTTTTCTACCATCGTCAGCCCCCTTGACTATCGTAATTATGTTCGAATTCAACCTTATTATATCATAAATTATCTGCCTTGCCTATCCAAACTTTTTCCGGTTTAGTTGTTGATAATGCACAAAAAAACAATGATTATTCACATTTTCTGAATCATTATATTTTGAAAAACCTGTTGACTTTTAGCGGCAATTTGTTTATTATTATCCTATATTAATATATTGTGAGGTGCTTTATCCTGAAAGACCGTCCTACTACGGCAGAACCGCGCTTATCCGACGAAGAACTTCTCAGGCGGTTTCGCTCAGGAGACGACGACGCTTTTGAAACGATCGCGTCGAGGTATCTGGGGCTGATCTCATCCGCCGCGAAACGATACCGCGGGATGTCGCCCGATATCGACAGCGGCGATCTGGTTCAGGAGGGCATGATCGCGCTGCTCAGTGCGTGCCGCAGCTATAACAAAAACGGCGGGATGAGCTTCAAGAATTATTCGATGTTATGTATCGAAAACCGCTACATCTCCCTGCTCCGGCATATCTCCAATACGCGCAGCGTCCCCTCGCAAAATATTATCTCTATCGAAGGTGAAGAAAATACCGCCGTGGATCCTACGAGTAGCACGCTGCCCGAAATCGTAGAGACCAAAGAATATATCGGCTCTCTTCACCAGATACTAAAGGATAGGCTGTCCGACCTTGAATACCGTGTAGCGCTTTTGCACCTTTCCGGCTACACGCGCAGGGAGATCGCGGACAAGCTTGAAAAATCCTTAAAGACAATTGACAATGCACAGACCCGTATACGTCAAAAACTTTCTAGGTAATACACCCCGAAGAGAAATCAGACGGTGCAACTCCGCCGCGGGGTAAATAATATACCAAAAAGTGAGGTACACGCTATGTACGAAGACAAGACTCTCCGTTGCAAGGACTGTGGAAACGAATTTGTGTTCACAGCCGGTGAGCAGGAGTTCTACGCTGAGAAAGGTTTCGTCAATGAACCCCAGCGATGCAAGGACTGCCGTATTGCTCGCAAAAATGCAATCAGGGCGAATCGTGAAATGCACACCACCGTGTGTGCAGACTGTGGCGGCGAAGCACATATCCCATTTAAGCCGATGGAAGGCAAGGATTACTATTGCAGCGAATGTTTTGCTAAACGGAAGGAAGCAGAAGAAGCAGCACAAGCTGAATAATATGGTTTGCTTAGCGCTCCGAAAGGGGCGCTTTTTTCATTTTATTTTTTAGATATGGATAATAAAATTGTAGGAGGTCGGCATTGATCACGACCCTAAAAGCCTCCCGCGGTCATTGCGAGAAGTCGGCAGCGCCGACGACGCGGCGATCCCACATATAACAGCAGTCATTGCGAAGCCCCAACGGGGCTGTGGCAATCCCACAATGAGGAACAGCGCGCAAAAAATCCCCCCATCGTAGGGACGAGCACCGCTCGTCCGAAAGACCTTGCTGTATCATCCACCTCAGCGGACGGTCTTGAAAAGGTGATCAACAAGATCAAAGAATCCTTTGCGGATATTGCGCCCGAATCCCAACTCGGCAAGATCGGTCAGAAGATGGTTAGAGAGAATCAGGAGATCCTCGATCGCTTCATCGCAGGCGTCCGTGCGGCGGCAGATAACGCCGCGTATATAGAAAACACCACCGATGAGGGTGGTGTAAAAAAGATGATACGTGAAGTGTCTTTCTCAGAAACAGATTTTCGTGAGATTTCTATAAAACTTCAACATATGTCACCGGTTGCTGAATTAACTGGAGAAGAGTTTCCAAACGACGGAACACCTCTTAACAAGAGAATCCTTGATTATTTCAACGATTTAGGCAACAATGTCTATTCAGAAATATTTGGTGATGTGGCACTTAACAACAGTTCTGTGCATGACGATATGGCTCATGGAAAAACAAAATATAAGATTGCGTCATATAAAGCTGTACCAGAAGTCATAAAAAACGGTGTTGTAGTTGATAGTCAAAGACGCGGCAACGGAAACTATGATAGGATTGTTATAGCAGCTCCAATTACGATTTCAGATGAGCCGTATTTGATGGGGGGAATGCTACAACGTGACAAGCAAACCCAACGTCTTTATTTGCATGATGTCGTAGCGATAAGTAAAATAGAGACTACCAAAGTTGGTGAAGTTACTCCGAGCACGACGGAGACCGCAACTTTAAATGATAGTCTCTATATGGCTAGTATATTACAGAGAGCTTATAATGTCAAGGAAAACACTCCCTCTAATGAAAATAATACTGGCATGAACCAATCCCGCGATGACGACTACCTCTCCGCAGCCAACCGCGGCGATATGGAAATCGCCGGTTGGGTCGGAGGTGCTTCGCGGAAAAAGGGATAGAGAGGACAGGCAACGGACGATCGATGAGACTCCCCTGCTAGGGGAGATGGGCGAAGCCCAGAGGGGTGGGCCGTCTCCGGCGAGGAACGTCCCTACGACGACAACGGCAAGGTGATCCCGCTGTCGGAGAGATTTAACACGGAGAATAAGGATATCAGGTACGACTCCCGCGACGGCGATCTGTTCGAAGATGATGATCTGTCCTTTGGTGAGTACGACGATATTTCGGATGTCATCAAGCGTCAGTACACCACCCACTCAGAGGCGATCGGCGAGGCGCTGAAAAACACAGCGGATTTTGCTATTGTAATCATGATGAAACGGTGGTATAATATCAGTAAATGAAAGACAGGAGGGATCACTATGATCACAAAAGATATGATTATCGGCGACGTTCTTGACAAGTATCCGACTACCGCGCCCCTGTTCCTCAACATGGGTATGCACTGCTTAGGCTGTCCTGCATCCCGCGGCGAGAGCATCGCGGAGGCTTGCATGGTACACGGCGCTGACGCCGACAAGCTGGTCAAGGCGCTGAACGACGCGATCGGCGAATAATGAAAAAGCTGAACCTCAAGGGGCGGCTGTCCTTGTGTGCGGAATACGTCCGCGAGGGCAGCCGCCTTGCGGATATCGGGACAGATCACGGCTATCTGCCGATCGCCCTGTGCGAAAGCGAAAAGATCCCCTCTGCGCTCGCCTGCGACATCAATCCCCTGCCGCTGGAATCCGCGCAAAAAAATATCGCAGAAAAAGGGCTGTCCGACGTCATACAAACGCGCCTGTCCGACGGATTGAAGGAGGTCGGCGCGGATGAAGCCGACGATATCGTCATCGCGGGCATGGGCGGCGAGCTGATCTCAGCGATCCTCGGCGACTGCGCGTGGGTACGCGACAGTGAAAAAAACCTGATCCTGCAGCCGATGACGCGCCATGACGTCCTGACCCGATGGCTGTATGAAAACGGCTTTCGGATCGAGGAACAAGGCGCGGTATACGACAGCAAAAAATACTACACCGTCATGCGCGTCAGATACGACGGAAAGCGTCGTAAATGCGGGATCCTTGAAGCGAACATCGGGAGGCTGAAGCCCGATAACGAGGCGTCCGTCGGCTTTCTCAACAAATGCCTCAACAAACTGAAAAAGCAGGAAAAAGGCGACCCGCGCCTTAAGCCGGTCGTCAGTCAGATGGAGGAGCTGCTCTCATGACAAGCATCCGAAAAATAGAAGAATTCTGCAAAAGTATCGCGCCCTATGAGCTGGCGGACGACTGGGATAACGTCGGACTGTTGGTCGGCGACGAAAACGACTCGGTAGACAAGGTTCTGCTGGCGCTGGATATCACGCCCGAGGTCGTCGAAGAAGCGCAGCAGATCGGCGCGGGACTGGTCATCAGTCACCACCCTGTGATCTTCGATCCGCTGCGCGCCATCACCCCCGACAGCGCGGTGTATGCGCTCGCGAAAAACGGCGTCGCCACACTGTGTCTGCACACCAATCTCGACCGCGCAGAGCAGGGCGTGAACGTCGCTCTCGGCAGGGCATTGGAACTGAAAAATACAGCGTTTTACCCCGAGGATTATCTCCTCGTCGGCGAGCCGGAAAAGCCGATGACCGCTCAGGAATTCGCGCTGTTCATCAAAGAAAAACTGGTCGCGCCGTCGGTACGCTTCACAAAGGGTCATGTGACCCGCGTCGCCGTCAGCTCCGGCGGTGGCGGCGAGGGCGTAGAGCTTGCGAAAAAATACGGCTTTGACGCGTTCGTCACCGGCGAGATGAAGCACCACCAATACCTTTGGGCGAACACGCACGGGATCGCCGCCTTTGACGCGGGACATTTTTCAACCGAGAACATCGTGATCGAACCGCTCAGAGAAACTCTGGCGAACGCATTTCCTCAAACAAAATTCATCATCAGCCGTCAGACCTGTCCGTACAGTGAAGCGGCCTCGCTCAAGTAAAGCCCATGAAGAGATCCAATCCCACAGCGTACACGCTCTCTCAAAAAATCGTCTCGTTATTCAACCGGTGTTTTGGTGGTTTTTTCGCGGTATTATGCGTTCTGATCCTGACCGCGGGGTTTGTCATCTACGCGGTAAATGACGAGATCAAAAAGGTCAAAGACAAGCTCACCTTCGGCGACATGATCCTGCGTTATCTCGTACTGTTGCTGGGCGCGGTGATCGTCTGCGCGGCGATGGTCGCGTTGTATCGTTTTCTGCATTCCGACCGCTTTGCGCGCCTCGATGATAGAAGGTTCGCTACCACGGTCATCCTCGTCGGCGTCGGCATTATTCTCGCAATCCAGCTGGTATGCGCTTTTCTGTTGCAGATGGAACCGAAAACCGATGTGATGCAGGTGGAGACCTACGCCCGTCATATCGCCGCGGAGGGTTCCTTCTCCTTTGTCACCTCTGATTTTGACAATTATTACATCATCCGGTATCAGAACAACGTGCCGTATATGCTGATCCTGAGCCTTGTCTACAGGATCGAGTACCTTTTGACGGGCAGCTTTTCCCGCGTGCCGATGATCATACTCAGCACACTGTCGCTCAATCTGTCGATCCTACTGACCGTCATGACCTCTCGAAAACTGTTCGGCAACCGCAAGGCGGTATTCACCCTGATCCTTTGCGCGCTGTTCTCACCGTTCTTCACCTATACGCCCTACTTCTACACCGACTCCCTGAGCATCCCCTTCGCGACAGGCTGTGTCTTCACCTTTGTCAGTGCCGTTCAATGCGACGGTAAAAAGAAGAAAGCGGTCTTATTTCCACTCAGCGGAGCGCTGTGCTGTATCGGCTTTTTGATCAAAGGCAGCGTCGCGATCCTGTTGCCCGCCGCGCTGATCTGGCTACTCTTGAGAAACGGCTTGAAAAACGCCGCAAAGCAGGGAATCGCCCTGATACTGGGCTTTGCGGTCTTATTCGGCGCGTATTCCGCCGTGATCAAATCGATCAACCTGATCCCCGAAGAGATGTCGCGTCGCTACCAATTTCCGCTGACCCACTGGGCGATGGTGGGGACAAACGATCTGGGCGCGTTTAGTCCCGAAGATCGCAAGTATACCCTCGCCTATCCCTCAAAAGAGGAAAAGGTTCAGGCGAATCTTGACAAGATCGATGAACGCCTGTCGGAAAAAGGCTTTTTCGGCACGGTACTGCACCTGGGTATCAAGGCGGTATGGACATGGCAGGACGGCACCTACTACATCGCCAATTATCTGGAAAACTACTACCGGTACACCCCTTTGCACAGCCTGATCCTGTACGACGGCGACCTGCGGCTGTTCTACTACGCGATCTGCTGCGGATTCCAGTTGTTCCTGCTGTTGATGATGGCTTACGGCGGAATTGCCGCGCGGAAAAGCCGCGAGATCGCGATCACGACATTCCTGCGGATCGCGGTGATCGGACTGGCGCTGTTCCTGCTGATATGGGAGACCAACGCCCGCTATCTGTTCAACTTCACGCCGCTGTTCCTGCTCCTTGCGACAGAAAGCATCGACGGCTTTTCCCGCAAAGTATCATCCCTGATACGAAAAAGGAAAGTCTCAAGGCAACCGATCCAAACCGATAACTTGTATTTTACCGCTAAAAGCGCTTTCGAAAATGAAAGCGCTTTTATTTTTTCGCTGTTTTTGAGAAATAAATTTTTACCGAATTGTTAATTTTTTGATGATTCTGCGGATTATTGTAAAAATTTGCATTATATATGTAAAAAAACGATTGCAAAAACCACAACCATTTGTTATAATATTGTAGTGTATATTACTATATGATGTGGTAAGATGGAAAATTGCGGGCATCAGTGGTATACGAATGAAGGTATGTGACATATGAGAATCCGAAAAAAGAAATGGGCGGAGCCTGAGCTTAGCGAGTGCGGCTACTATATCACCGACCCGAAAAGCTATCGCGGACGATGGAAAGATTTCTTTCATAACGATCATCCGATCGAGCTGGAGGTCGGCTGCGGCAAATGCACCTTTGTCGCCGAGAAAGCTAAGCGCGATCCCGACGTCAACTATATCGCCGTCGATATCAAAAACGATATGCTCGGCGTAGGCCGCCGCAATATCGAACGGCTTTTTGAGACGGAGGGACACAGCCCGACGAACATCGCCCTGGTGCGGTACAATGTCGAGATGCTCGATGAGATCATCGGCAAAGAGGACGGCATCGGAAAGCTGTATATCAACTTCTGTAACCCGTGGCCGCGATTAAAGCACAAAAAGCGCCGCCTGACCTATCCGAAAAAGCTCTTGATGTACAAGCAGTTCCTCACACCCGACGCGAAGATCTACTTCAAGACCGACGACGACGGTCTGTTCGACGACAGTCTGGAGTATTTTGAAAGCGCAGGCTGGCACATCACCTACATCACACGCGATCTGCACAACAGCGATATTTCCGATAACATCGTCACGGAGCATGAAAAGATGTTCTCTGACGAGGGTGTGGCGATCAAGTATCTTGAGGCTGAGCCGCTCCCGTGAGAAGATACAAGGAGGCTTAGCATGAAAAAACGGCGTATCTGTGTCGCCGCGGCTGTGATCTGTCTGTTGCTGTCGGGTTGCACCTCGCTGAGCCTGAACAGCCCCGACATCCTGACGCCTCCGAAAGCGGAGGGGTCACAGGCGGAGATCCAGGAATTGATCAAGAAAAGCGCCGGCAAGAGCTTTGAAATGGTCTATCCCGAGAGAGGCGACTACCAAAGCTCGGTGATCTTCGTCAACCTCGACGACGATGACGACGACGAAGCGATCGCGATGTATACCCGCGAAAAAGAGACCGTCGATCTCCTGGTCGCGGACAAAAAGAACAATAATTATACGCTTTTGACCGAGGGCACGATCCACGCGCCCAAGATCGATCGCGTCGAGCTTGCCGATTTCGGCGGCAAAACAAAAGAGATCGTGATCAGCTATCCCGGCTCTTCGGCGACGCTTCAGTCGCTGACCTTCCTCTCTGTCAACGGTGAGGATCAGGATGACATGATCAACTCCTGCGCCGCCCACGTCATCGGCGACTTCAACGGCGACAAGATCGACGATCTGATGACGCTCTCTCCCGGTGACGGCGAAAATCTTCCGACAGCGCGGCTGTATATCGGCGCCGACGGAACGCGCGAGGAACAATCCTCCTGCGAGGTCGCCTCGAACATCAAGGAATACGTCAACCTCAGCTTCGGCAAGATCTGCGACGAGATGAGCGGCGCGGTCGTCGACGCGGTAGATAACGACGGAACCTATTCGACACAGATCATCTGCTACGATTACAACCAGCGCAGCGTCATCAATCCGCTGTACGTCAGCGACGGTTTTGAAAAGACCAAGCGAACCGCCGCGATCTGGTCGGCAGATATCGACCGCGACGGCATCATCGAGATCCCGCTGTGCGAGCCGACGGATTTTTCGTCCGACGAGGATGAGGGATCGGTCTGCGACAGGATCGATTGGAGCAGCTACGAATATACCCAGGCTGACTTTTCGGACAAGCAATCCGCGATCCTGTGCGAAAAGCTCGGCTTCATACTGAATCTTACCCCCGAGCACGCCGATATCGTGACCGCTCGCTACACCGGCGAAAACACGATGTCCGTCTATCTCTGGGAATACAAGCGAAACGCCGCCGAACGCACGACCAAGCTCCTCACCGTCAAGCGCTACAAAAAAGAAGGCTTTGACAACGACGCGGTGCTTGAGGCAGTCGCGGCGGAAAACAACAACTATATCTACACCTACATCATCGAAACGGAAGACGACTACTACCGCTACACCGATGACGAAGTAAAAGACAATATCGTACTCATTGAGGAGCCGTCGGACGACGCTCCTCTCAAATAGAAATGATTTAACTTGAACGGAGGTTATCATTATGAAAAAAATCTTAGTATGTGAAGACGAGGCTGCGATCCGCGACTTTGTTGTTATCAATCTCAGACGCGCCGGCTACGAGATCGTCGAAGCCGACAGCGGCGAAATGGCGCTGCAAAAATACGAGGAACACGGCGGCGACTTTGACGTTGCGATCCTCGACATCATGATGCCCGGTATCGACGGCCTGCAGGTCTGCAAGGAGCTGCGCAACAAGAACTCCGGCATCGGCATCATCATGCTTTCCGCCCGTACCCAGGAAATGGACAAGGTCACCGGCCTGATGCTCGGCGCGGACGATTATATCACAAAGCCTTTCTCTCCCTCGGAGCTGACCGCGCGCGTAGACTCGCTCTATCGCCGTGTATCGCTCGCCGAGCAGAGAAATGAAAATAACTTCAAGGAAGAGCTCAAGAGCGGTATCTTTACACTGAACCTGAGAAACCGCGCGCTGATGAAGAACGGCAAGATGATCGAGCTGACCCAGGTCGAGTTCCAGATCATGGAGTACTTCTTCTCCAACCCCGGCGTCGCGCTTGACAGAACCGATATCCTCAACCATGTATGGGGCGAGGCATATGTCGGCGAGGAAAAGATCGTAGACGTCAACATCCGCCGTCTGAGAATGAAGGTCGAGGACGAGCCTTCCAACCCGAAGTATATCGTGACCGTATGGGGCCTCGGCTATAAGTGGGACACATAAGCGGATAAATCCGCAGTTGACAATTTACAGTTGACAGTGAACAGTTATCGGCGGGACACCCGCACCCGATTCATATAGCTGTCAACCACCAACTAATTTGAAAGGAGTGACAGGATTGTTTAAAGGCATTACCAAGCGCTGGCTGATCAATACCTTCGGCGTAGTGCTGGCAATCATCATCTTACTGGTCGTGTGCCTTTCCGTCACTGTCCACTCTCTATGCTATTCTACCGTTGAAAACACGCTCACCGGCAGAAGCCAGGAGCTGAACACCGTTTTTCCCAACTACACCGCCGCCAGTACGACCGACTTCATCGACGCCGCCTCGACATACGCATCGGGCTTCGGATACAAGGATGAGATGGAGATCCAGGTCATCAACGCGTCGGGTCGGGTCGTTCAGACCTCGACGGGCTTCTCCGTCGGCGAGGCGACCGATATGCCCGACTATCGCGAAGCGCTTCTGAGCAGCGAGGGTGTGGGGAAATTCAACGGCAAGCTCTCCACCGGTGAAAAAGCGATGGCTGTCACCCGCGTCATCAAAAACGACGACGGTGATGTGCTGGGCGCGGTACGGTATGTTTCCTCCCTGCGGAACGCGGATTTCCGCATCTTTATCTACACACTGATCGCTTCTGTTGTCGGCCTGATCATTATTGCGGTCGTTGCGCTATCCGGCAACTATTTTATCCGTTCAATAGTCAAGCCTGTCCGCGCGATGAGCGAAACCTCAAAGCGGATCGCTCAGGGCGACTTTTCCGCGAAGATCGACAAGATGTACGACGACGAGATCGGCGATCTGTGTGACAGCATCAACGACATGGCGGCGGAGCTGGACGCGAATGAAAAGCTCAAGAACGACTTTATCAGCCGCGTCTCGCACGAGCTGCGTACCCCGCTGACCGCGATCAAGGGCTGGGCGGAAACCATGCAGTACGGTGTTCCCGATCGCATCACCCTCGAAAAAGGCATGAGCGTTATCGTCAAAGAAAGCTCCCGACTGACCTCTCTGGTCGAAGAGCTGCTCGACTTCTCAAAGCTGCAGTCCGGCAGACTGACCATGCAGATGGAGCGTATGGATATCCTCGCCGAGATCGACGAGGCGGTCTATATGCTGCGCGAGCGCGCGCTCTCCGAGGGAAAGCACCTTCTCTATGACGATCCCGAGGAGATGCCGATCATCTACGGCGACCATAACCGCCTGAAGCAGGTATTCCTGAATGTCATCGACAACGCCCTGAAGTACACGCCCGAGGGCGGTATGATCGGCGTACAGGTCTACCGTGATTATAAAGAAAACACGATCAAAATCGTCGTCGCCGACAACGGCTGCGGTATCAATCCCGAGGATCTGCCGAAGATCAAAGAAAAGTTCTATAAGGCGAACCAGAAGATCAACGGCTCCGGCATCGGACTGGCGGTCGCGGACGAGATCATCAAAATGCACAAGGGCACGCTGGATATCGAAAGCTCGCCCGAGGTCGGTACGACCGTCACGATCACCCTGCCGATCTATAACGAGGCGGCGATGCTGGACAGCGACGAGAGCATCGTAGCCGAGCCGCCGAGGGAACTGCCGCCGACCGCGCCGTCTAAGGAATGATCGCTGATACTGAACTCTGATCAAGTCAGGGTTTAGTATGAATAGTTTTACGGGCGATCCGATCGTCCCGGAAGAAGGAAGTATATGAAAAAGAAAGAAAAAGCGGTTTCTGCCGCTCAACAAAAACGCATCACCTCGATCGGCGGCTCTGCCCTGATCGAAGGCATCATGATGCGCGGTCCCAAGCGCACGACCGTCGCGTGCAGGACAGACGAAAACAATATCTATACAGAAGACATCTCGATCAAGACCTTTTCATCTCGCGGCGGCTTTTTCAGGATCCCGCTGATCCGCGGCATTTTCGGCATGATCGACAGTATGCGCCTTTCCTACAAAGCGCTGGGGATCTCCGCCGACAAGGCGATGGAAGCCGGCACGATGGAGGAGGAAGAGCCGTCGAAGTTTGAAAAATGGCTCGACGAAAAATTCGGCGATAAGCTGATGAACGTCATCATGGTCATCGCGACCATTCTCGGCGTCGCGCTGGCGCTGGGACTTTTCGTCTTTTTACCCGCGGCGCTCTTTGACTGGACGCTCGGCGGTTTGTTCAAGGCTGCCGATCCCGCAACGGGAGCGGAGACCTATACCCTCGCGGGACAGTTCGTCAAATCCGCGTTTTGCGGCGTGCTGAAGATCGCGCTGTTCATCGGCTATATGCTGCTGGTATCTCAAATGCAGGATATGCGCCGCGTGTTCCAGTATCACGGCGCCGAGCATAAAACCATCTTTTGCTATGAAAACGATGAAGAACTGACCGTTGAGAACGTCAGGAAGCAGATCCGCTTCCATCCCCGCTGCGGCACCTCGTTTTTGGTCGTCACCCTGCTGGTCAGCATCATCGTCGGCCTGTTCATCCCCGTCGCGCCCTTCGGCGTCAAGATCCTGAATCCGATCTTCCGCCTGCTGCTGGTTCCCGTGATGGTTGGACTGGGCTACGAATTCATCAAGCTGTGCGGCAAGCACGACAACAAGCTGACCCGCATCCTCGCGACCCCCGGACTCTGGGCACAGCGCATCACCACCAAAGAGCCCTCGGATGACATGATCGAATGCGCGATCACCGCGATGAAGGCGGTCATCCCCGAGGATGGCTCGGATATCGTCAATGACTGCTCCTGCGCTCAGTAACGCGCTGAAAAGCATCCTCACCAAAGCGGGCGTCGACAATCCCGACGGCGATACAACGGAGATCATCCGCGCCGTCACGGGCTTTTCCCGGATCGATCTGCTGACCCGCTCAGATGAGGCGCTTGACGATACCCTCACGCAAAAAGCAATCGACCTCGCGCGCCGCAGAGCTGGCGGTGAACCGATCCAGTACGTCATCGGTTCATGGAGCTTTATGGGGCGCGATTATCTTGTCGGCGAGGGCGTGCTGATCCCCCGCGACGATACGGAGGTCGTGACGCGCGCGGCGATCGATTGGATCAAGCCTCTCCCCCATCCCGCGATCGTCGATCTGTGCGCGGGATCCGGCATCATCGGCGTCACGCTGAAAAAAGAGCGTCCCGACGCGACCGTATACGCGGTGGAAAAGAGCGATGTCGCCTATGACTATCTCTGCCGCAACACGGCGCTGAATCAGGCGGATATCACGACGGTCCATGCCGATCTGCGCGATTGCGCCGATCAATTTAGGGACGAAAGCCTTGATCTGATCGTGTCTAACCCGCCGTATATTCGTTCCGACGAGATCGAAACACTCCAAAGCGAGGTTCAGTACGAACCGCGGCTCGCGCTTGACGGCGGAAAGGACGGCTATATCTTTTACGAGCTGATCCTCCGGCTGTGGACGAAAAAGCTGAAAAAAGGCGGCTGTATCGCCTTTGAGATCGGCGAGGGACAGTTTGACACGATCGCCGGAATGCTCAGGGATCACGGCTATGCGGATATCAAGGGCTACCTCGATCTCTCAGGGATCAAGCGGGCGATCACCGCGGTTTTACAAATATAGAAATTTTGTTCGAATTTTCTTGATTATTCGACTTAAATATGGTATAATACTATTTGAAATCGGTTGAGATTGCCACGGGTCAAACAAGTGTGTTTGCCCTCGCAATGACCATTGATAAAGGAGTAATAACTATGGCGTTGGATAAGAACAAGGCGCTTGAGACCGCCTTATCACAAATCGAAAAGCAGTTCGGCAAGGGCGCTGTCATGAAGCTCGGTCAGAACACACATATGAATGTCGAGCATATCTCGACCGGTTCTTTGAGCCTGGATATCGCGCTGGGCATCGGCGGTCTGCCGCGCGGCAGAATCGTCGAGATCTTCGGACCGGAATCCTCCGGTAAGACCACCCTCTCCCTGCACTGTATCGCGGAGGGTCAGAAGAACGGCGGCAACGTCGCCTTCATCGATGTAGAGCACGCGCTTGACCCTGTCTATGCCGCCGCGCTCGGCGTTGACGTAGATTCCCTGCTCGTTTCCCAGCCCGATACCGGTGAGGACGCGCTCGAGATCGCCGAGGCGCTGATCCGCTCCGGCGCGATCGACGTCATCGTCATCGACTCCGTCGCCGCGCTCGTTCCCAAGGCTGAGATCGAGGGCGAGATGGGCGACAGCCATGTCGGTCTGCACGCGAGACTGATGTCACAGGCTTTGAGAAAGCTCGCCGGCGCGATCAACAAGTCTAACTGCGTCGCGATCTTCATCAACCAGCTGCGCGAGAAGGTCGGCGTTGTCTACGGCAACCCCGAGGTCACGACCGGCGGCCGCGCGCTGAAGTTCTACAGCTCGGTTCGTATCGATATCCGCCGCATCGAGACCCTGAAATCGAACGGCGAGATGGTCGGTTCGCGTACCCGCGCAAAGGTCGTCAAAAACAAGATCGCGCCCCCCTTCAAGGAGGCTGAATTTGACATCATGTACGGCGAGGGCATCAGCCGCGTGGGCGAGCTGATCGACCTTGCGGTCAAGGCGGATGTCGTCCAGAAATCCGGCGCATGGTTCAACTACGGTGATGTTCGTCTCGGACAGGGTCGCGACAACGTCAAGGAGCTGTTGAAAAACAACGACGAGCTGCGCGAGCAGATCGAAAAGGATCTGTGGGCTAACGTCGACAAATTACAGACGCGCTCCAAGAAAACCACAAAAGCCGCTGCCGCAAAGGTAGCCGCGGCTCCCGCCGCACCCGCGCCCGCAGCCTCACCCGAAAAGAAAAAATCAAAGATTGACATTCTGGTCGAAGACTGATGCAGATAACCGCGATAGAGCCCCATAAAAAGGGGCTCTCTGCCTTATACATAGACGGCGAGTTCGCGATGAAGCTCGATACCGAGGTACTGCTCGCCCACCGCTTTGACGTCGGCAGAGAGATCGACGATGAAGCCCTGCACGACTGTGTGCTCGATTCACAGCTCAAGCGCTGCAAGGACAAGGCGATGTGGCTGATCTCTTATCGCGACCACAGCCGACGGGAGCTTTTCGACAAGCTCAAAAAGGATTATCCCGAGGATGTCGCCGAGGCGGCTGTGACGAGGATGGAGGAGCTGGGGCTGATCAACGACGCAAGCTACGCGCGCCGCTACACCGCGGATCTCATCAACGTCAAGCATCTCTCCGAGCGCGGGATCCGTCAAAAGCTCTACGAAAAAGGGATCGACCGCGATCTGATCGACGAGATCCTCGACGAGGCCGAGCTCGACGAAGCACAGCAGATCCGAGCCGTCATAGAAAAAAAGTACGCAAGAGGTCTGGACGACGAAAAAATCCGACGCCGCGCCGTGAACGCGCTGCAAAGGCTCGGCTTCGGCTATGGCAGCATAAAAAGCGTACTCAATGAATATACCGATATAGAGGAATACTGATGCAGAATACTGTTGGAATCGTATCGCTCGGCTGCGCGAAAAACCGCGTAGACGCCGAGCTGATGATGTACAAACTGAACGAAGCGGGCTTCAAGCTCGTACAGGACGCCGCGATGGCAGACGCCGCGATCATCAACACCTGCGGCTTTATCGAAAGCGCCAAGCAGGAGAGTATCGACGAGATCTTAGAGCTTGCTCAGCTAAAAAAAGAGGGCAAGATCAAGGCGATCATCGTCACCGGATGTCTTGCCGAACGCTACAACAGCGAGCTGATGAAGGAGCTGTCCGAGGTCGACGCGGTCATTGGCATCGGCAAGAACGCCGATATCGCCGCGGTCGTCCGCAAGGCGCTCGACGGCGAAAAGGTCGAGGCGTTCCCCGATAAGCTCGATCTGCCGCTCGACGGCGGCCGCGTACAAAGCACCGAACCCCACTGGGCGTATCTCAAGATCGCCGACGGCTGTGACAACTGCTGTACCTACTGCGCGATCCCGCTGATCCGCGGACGTTTTCGTTCGCGTAAGATGGAGGACATCGTCGCGGAGGCGGAGCGTCTTGTCCGAAACGGCGTCAAAGAGATCAACGTCATCGCGCAGGACACCACCCGCTACGGCGAGGACAACTACGGCAGGCTGATGCTGCCCGAGCTTCTCAAAAAGCTCTGCCGCATCGACGGTCTTCAGTGGATCCGCATCCTGTACTGTTATCCCGACCGCATCACCGACGAGCTGCTCGACGTCATGCGCGAGGAGGATAAGATCGTCAACTATATCGACCTGCCCCTGCAGCACTGCAACGGCAGGATCCTCAAGGCGATGAACCGCCGCGGCGATAAGGAGAGCCTGACGGCGCTGATCCGCCGTATCCGCGAAAAAGTCCCGGGCGTTGTGCTGAGGACGACGCTGATCACCGGCTTCCCCGGCGAGACGGACGACGACTTTGAGGAGCTGTCCGCCTTCGTTGAAGAAATGCAGTTCCGCCTCGGATGCTTTGCCTACTCTCAGGAGGAGGACACCCCCGCCGCGCTGATGGATGACCAGATCGACGAGGATATCAAACAGCATCGCGCCGAGATCATCTCGGAGCAGGAAGCGGTCATCATGAACGACTGGTGCGAAAAGCTGATCGGCAAAGAGATCGACGTTCTCGTAGACGGCTTTGACCGCTACGCGGAATGCTGGTTTGGCAGATCGGTCTACGATGCTCCCGAGGTCGATCCGTGCGTATTCTTCACGGTATCCGACCGCAAACCGCAGGCGGGCGAAACGGTCAGGGTGAAGATCACCGACCATATTGACTGTGACCTGACAGGAGAAATGTTATGAATCCATTGAAAACCATGAATGTTCCGAACAAGCTGACGCTCCTGCGCATCGCGCTGGTACCGCTTGTGATCGCCGCGATCCTGATCCAGTTTCCGTTCCATTTCACAGTCGCGGGACTGCTCTTCGGCGCCGCCGCGATCACCGACGCCTTTGACGGAAAGATCGCGCGCAGGGACGGACTGATCACGGATTTCGGCAAATTCGCCGATCCGCTCGCGGATAAGATCCTCGTCATCTCCGTGCTGGTATGCTTCACCAAGCTCGGACTGTGCGGCGCGATCCCGCTGATCGTCATCATCTTCCGCGAATTCGCCGTCACATCCGTCAGACTGGTCGCCGCCGCAAACGGCAAGGTCATCGCCGCCAATATGTGGGGCAAGATCAAGACCGTCTCCCAGATCGTCGCGATCGTCGCGGTGTTCGTCTTTATGACCGTGTTCGATATCATCTGCGTTGCCGCGACCGGCACCTTTTTGCCGGCGGGCGGACTGCCGATGCTCAGCTACCTTGATCCCGCGATCACCTCCTACAGCAGTATCCTGACCGCGTTCAGGGTGTTCAACATCATCGGTCAGGTTCTGATCTGGATCACAGCGATCATCACGGTGATCTCCGGCGTCAAATACCTGATTGATAACAAGGAAGTCATCAACGAGATGTGACCACAATATTTAGTAGTTGCAAAATGCGCTCGTATTGTGTATAATAGAATAGATAATGAAAAGGCTTTGACTGGGAAAAGTAGGCTGACAAAACCTCGCAGAGAGGGCAACGGTTGCTGAAAGTTGCCTGTGGCGGCGTCCTCCGAAATGCGCCCATGAGCCCGCGACAGGAAATGGTCGCGCGTCAGTCCGCGTTAAGGACACAGAGGGCATGATCGATGATCGTGCCGAATTTGGGTGGAACCACGGCGATGTCGTCCCTATGGACGATGTCGCCTGTTTTGTTTATCGGATAATTGACGGAGCGCTTCGCCCACACCCGATTTGATGGGACGTCGGACACGCGTGCCGGACACGCGTGCCGGATGCGGCCCCAATCACAGAAGGATATGATGCTATGTTTGACATGATGAAAGCCGACCTCAAGGCGGCGATGGACGGCGATCCCGCCGCCCGCAATATGCTGGAGGTATTCTTCCTCTACTCCGGCTACAAAGCCGTGCGCAAATACCGACGCGCGCACTGGTTTTATCAGCACAATATGAAATTCATCGCGCGATTCCTGAGCCAGCGCGCCAGACACAAGACCGGTGTCGAGATCCATCCCGGCGCTACCATCGGCAAGGGACTGTTCATCGACCACGGTATGGGCGTCGTCATCGGCGAGACCACCGTCATCGGCGACTACTGCCTCATCTATCAGAACGTCACCCTCGGCGGTACGGGTAAGGAACACGGAAAACGCCACCCGACCCTGGGCAACCATGTGCTGGTCGGCTCGGGGGCAAAGGTCTTAGGGCCCTTTAAGGTCGGCGACAACGCGCGTATCGCGGCAGGCGCGGTCGTCCTCAACGAGATCCCCGCCAACTGCACCGCGGTCGGCGTTCCGGCGCACATCGCGCGTATCAACGGCGTCCGCCCCGATTCCCTCGACCAGATCCATTACTCCGATCCCGTCGCACAGGAGCTGTGCAGGATGCGTAATGAAATCAATCTGTTAAGGAAGGAAGTTGAAAAACATGATTCTGTATAATACACTCGGCGGTACCAGGCAGGAGTTTGTCCCCCACGAGGAGGGCAAGGTCAAGATGTACACCTGCGGCCCGACCGTCTACCACTACGCGCATATCGGCAACCTGCGCACCTATATCATGGAGGATGTGCTGGAAAAATACCTGCGCTACGCGGGCTATGACGTTCTGCGCGTCATGAATATCACCGACGTCGGACACCTCAGCTCCGACGCGGATACCGGCGAGGACAAGATGCTCGCGGGCGCGAAAAGAGAGCACAAAAGCGTTTTGGAGATCGCCGACTTTTATACAAAGGCGTTCTTCTCCGATGCCGAAAAGCTGAACATCAAAAAGCCCGATGTCATCGAACCCGCGACCCACTGCATCCCCGAATTCATCGAGATGGTCTCCCGCCTGATCGACAAGGGCTACGCCTATCTTGCGGGCGGCAACGTCTATTTTGACACCTCCAAGCTCGACAACTACTATGTTTTCGGCAATATGAACGAGGAAGAGCTGCAGGTCGGCGTGCGCGAGGACGTCGGCGAGGATGAAAACAAGCGCAACAAAACCGACTTTGTCTTGTGGTTCACCAAGTCGAAGTTTGACGATCAGGAGCTGAAATGGGAATCCCCCTGGGGCTACGGCTATCCGGGCTGGCACATCGAATGCTCCGCGATCTCGATCAAGCACGCGGGCGAATACCTCGACATCCACTGCGGCGGCGTAGACAACGCTTTCCCCCACCACACCAACGAGATCGCCCAGTCCGAGGCGTACCTCGGTCATAAGTGGTGCAACTACTGGTTCCATGTGCTCCATCTGCTCGATAAACGCGGCAAGATGAGCAAGAGCAAGGGCGGTTTCCTCACGGTGTCCCTGCTTGAGGAAAAAGGCTACGATCCGCTTGCTTACCGCTTCTTCTGCCTGCAATCGCACTACAGAAAGCCGCTGGTATTCAGCTTTGAGAACCTCGATAACTGCGTCCAGGCGTACAACAAGCTGGTCGCGCGTATCGCAAAGCTCAACGCGGACGGTGCGCCTGACCTTGAAGCGGCAAAGAAGTATCAGGACAGCTTCAGGGAAGCGCTCGACAACGACCTGAACACCTCCCTCGCGGTGACCGCGCTGTACGATGTCTTGAAGGGCGATATCAACGACGCGACAAAGCTGTATCTCATCAAGGACTTTGACCGCGTGCTGTCGTTGGGATTGATCGAAGCCGCCGAGAAAAAGACCGCTGACGCGACCGCCGACGTCGATGTCGCAAAGATTGAGGCGCTGATCGCGAAGCGTGGCGAAGCGCGCGCCAACCGCGACTGGGCGACTGCCGACGCGATCCGTGATGAGCTTAAAGCGATGCACATCATCATCAAAGACAGCAAGGACGGCGTGACCTGGGAAGTGGAACAATAAGAATTGTCAATTGACAATTGATAATTGACAATTGCGGGAGGACTTCGTCCTCACCTGATTTGTAAGCGGGCGACTGACAGTCGCCCGCTTTTTTGTACTGATTTCATCTTTGCGCGCATATACTGTATCGGTGATAAGGATGAAGGTACTGATACTGACGAAAAAACGGATACTGATCCTCTTGTCGTGCGTGCTGATTGCGGCGCTCGCGATCGGGGTCGCGTCCTACAGCGCGAACAAGGTCGTCGCGACCATGTCCGAAACGCGCGAGATCCCGATCTACTATGTCGATACCCGGGAAAAGGTCTGCGCGATCTCCTTTGACGCGGCATGGGGCAACGAACAGACAGCCGCCCTGCTCGATACGCTCGACAAATACGATGTCAAAACGACCTTCTTTCTGGTCAAACAATGGGTCGACAGCTACCCCGATTCCGTCAAAGAGATCGCCGCGCGCGGTCACGATATCGGCAATCACAGCGCGACCCATCCGCACATGGCACAGCTCGACGACAAAAGCCAGCGCGAGGAGATCACCGCCTGCAACAAGGCGGTCGAGACGCTGACGGGATACAGTCCGACGCTCTTCCGCGCGCCCTACGGCGAATACGACAACAAGCTCGTCCGCAATCTGCGCGATCTCGATATGTACTGCGTCCAGTGGAACATCGACAGCCTCGACTGGAAGGATCCGTCCGCCGACGAAATCGTCACAAGGATCCGCGAAAAGCTATGCCCCGGATCGATCATCCTCCTGCACAACGGCGCGAAAAACACGCCCGAGGCCCTGCCCCGATTGATCGAGGCGATCCGCGCGGAGGGCTACAGGATCGTGCCGATCTCCGAGCTAATCCCCGCAGGGGAATACACCACCGACCATGAGGGAAAAATGATCCTGACAAATCAAAAATCGACCGAAAAAAGCAGCGAGCCGTAGCTCGCTGCTTTACTTTATCTTTCAAAAACCATACGAAACGGTTCGCTGTCCATAACGATCTGTGTTCCGTCAAAGGTATAGGGAACCTTTTGATTATCCTCCGGCGAGGTACAGATCCCCTCGTCCGGGTGGAACAACAGCTCGTGTTTATCATTCATCAGCGAGAGCGTCGCGGTGTTATCCCCGCGCACCTCAAGGCGGATCCCCTCTTTGATCTTGAGCAGCTCCTTTGACCCGACCCCCGCGGCGTCGACCATGTGATAGCTTCCCGCCATCGTATCCTTCGACGCGTCGCTTTTGTTCTGATTGCCGCAGGCTGACAGAAGGCACATCAAAGCCGTCAGCAGCACAAGCGTGATCGCAACCGTTTTTTTCATCTTATCACTTCCCGCTCCTATGATAACACAGGTACGATCTGTTCGTCAAGAACAGCAAACGGCAGCGATCTCTCGCTGCCGCATAATTCCTTATTGCATTTTGAATACCATCTTACCGTTCGGGTCTTCGATCGTGATCGTATTGCCCTGGGTCGTATAGGGGATCTCGAGATCATCCATGATCACTTTTCCGTCGTTTTCATTGAAAGTCAGTTCAATGCGGGGGACGCCCTTGATAATGATATTGCCTTTGTTTTTGCCACTGATCTCAAGAATGACTTCGTCTTTGACCTCGTCAAAAAGCTCTGCGCTGTTGCCGTCTACCTCTTTGAGCTGATAGGTGCCTTCCTTCAAACCCTCACTGTTCGACTTCTCACTTTTGCCGCAAGCAATCAAACAAACCATGATCATGGTGATCGCGAGCGCGAGCGCGACGATCGATATCGTTCTTTTCATAATTGGATCTCCTTAGTCAATCGTCCGACGGTATCGATGTCGGACATACAGATTATACCATACGGGTCATCTACCGTCAACCGCGCGGCAGACCGTATCGCCTTTGTCGTCAGCGCTTTTTGAATACCACTTTATACCCGCCGCCCTCGATGGTCAGCTTTCCCTTTTCAAAGGTATACGCGGTATAGTTCTCACCGCCGTCAAAAGATATCTTTTTCTCCCCGGGTTTGACCGCGACAGGCGTTGTCTGCCCGAACATACCGAGCGTTCCGGTGTTATCCGCATTGATCTCCAGCGTCGCGTCGCCGACGGTCGCCTTGAACATCTCGCTGCCGGTACCGGACGCGTCTACCATCTGATAGGTGCCCTTGATCGAATCGTCCGCTTTACCGGAAAACGCGATGACCGCGATGACGATAGCGAATACGGCGATCGCGATAATAAAGATGATCGGCTTGTTCTTTTTGAAAAATTCTTTCATAATTGCTCCTTTTCTTTCGGGACGATCCATGCCCGCTGTCGCGTCTACTGCTTTTTGAACAGCAGTATCATTCCCTTGTAATCGATCGTCAGATTCTTTCCGTCAAATGAATAGGTACTGTCGCTGCCCATGAAAACAGCTTGATCCGAGCCTTTTTCAAGCGTGACGTCGCCGAACTCCATGCCGCTGACAGTCAGCTTGCCCGTATAGTCCGATTGCATCTCCAGCGTCGATGTTTTCAGCATCTTCGTCGCGATATTCGATTCATCCCCGTTCCATTCGGAGTTCTTGTAGGTACCGGCGATCGGCGGCTCGGTGGGCGCTTCGGTAGGCGCCTCGGTCAGCTCCTCTGCAACGGAAGAGCCTGTGTCCGACGAAGCTTTATTTGCCGACGGAAAAACCGCGAAGATCAGAACCAGCACGATCGCCGCGACCGATATCACCAGCGCGGCAAGCGAGAGATACAGACTTGCGTTGGAGGCGCCGGCGGGCGCGGCTTTTTTATCCGGCTCTTTCTTTTTCTCTTTGTCATTCTTTTTCGGCTTTCGGGAGCGGTGATCCTCTCTTTCGACCGAGTGATCATACATCTCGGTATCGCCGTATCTTCCCTCTCTGAGAACAAGCCGGCGTTCTTTTTCCGCATTTTGTTTCACCGGTTCGGAGGACGTCGCCAACGGCGTACCGCAACCGGGACAAAACTTATGATCCGATGATACGGATATCCCGCAGGCAGGGCATTTTTCTTTCATCCGACTCCCTCTTTTCCCTATCCGAAAACTCTATCTATAATAATACTTTTTCATACGGATGATGTCAACCTTTTCCCGCCAAAAACGGCGCTGTGACAAAAACCGACGACGTTACCGCCGTCGGTTGTCGATCAATCCTTCTTAAAGGAATCGGTATAGTTATCAAAGGTGATATACAGATTATCGCCGTCCTGACTGTAGGTGCCGGTGTATTTTGTTCCATCCGAATCCGTAAAGGATACGGTATTGCTCGACTTGTCAAATGTCATATAAATGCTTGTGGAGTCGTTTCTTGTAAACAGAGCGGTATCATCGTCGTAGATCCTCATAGAACCAGACTGATTGTCACCGGGGCTGGTCCATGTATACTTCCCTTCAAGCGCAACGGTGGTATCGGATTGAGAGGAGCTCGCAGTAGTCTGTGTCTTTGTTTTTCCGGTATTCAGGATGACGACCAAAAGGATAACAAAGATCACGGCGGCGATCCCGACGCCCAGCAGGATAAACGGAACCCTGCTTTTTTGTTTTGTCGCAGCAGCGGGTGATACCGAAGCCGGCGGCGTCTGTGATACGACCGGGTTCACAGGCGGCGCGGCAGGCGCGACATCCGCGCTGACGGTGACCGCTTCATCAGGATTCTGATACTTCTTGCCGCACGAGGGACAATACACCTCCTGATCGCCCATCATATAATTGCAATAGTTACACTTTTTCGCCATGATCCTCTCTCCCCTGAAAGTTGATTAATATGGATACTCAACGACCTGCCATTTGTTGTCGCTGTTCTTTTGATACGGATAGTAACCGAATCCGTCGGCTATCGCGGGAATATCGACCGTCTGAGATGTACCGCCGCTGAAAATCACCTTCGCGTTTTTCGGGACAGTCGCCTGATAGATCGATTTTCCGGATGAGGATTTGCGGACAAAGGTCATCTCTGTCCCGGGCCAGACGTTATCGGCGCTGTCAGTCCACCAGTAGACCTTGATATTGTTCCAGCCCTCTGTATCTGTGAAATAGATCGTCGCCGTATCGGCGGGATCATCATACCAATTCTTTTCAAATATATCGTAGGTCACCTGATACGGAGCGGACGATCCGATGGGATAGTAGACCCGACCCGACTGTCCTGTCAGCGGGATATCGGCGGTCTTTTTATCGCCGCCGTTACTGAAAACGATACGATCCCAAATCGTCATATCGACGGTGATCGCGTAGACGTTCTGTCCGTAGGAGTTGGTTTTGACATAGGTCGGCTTTTGACCGGGCCATGCCTCGATCGCCCTGCCGCTCGCGCTTTTCCAGGCATAGGCGTGGACATTGTCCATCTTCTCGCTGTCGGAGAAATAGACGGTGCTGAGCTTCACTTTGGACTTGATCGCCCTGAACGCGCTGAGCGCCGACTCTGCCGCCGACGCATCGGATGCCTGATACGCCTTTTTCAAAGCGGCGTACGCGGGGTAGGACGCATACTGATAACAGGCGGAAAGCTCCGCTTTAGCCGTTTGCAGTACCGTTGAGGCGCCGGTTTGAGCAATCTGTTCTTCAACAGGAAACGCCTTGATAAGTCCCGCGAGCTTTCGCTGGATCGCGGTCGCGTCGAGGATATTCAGCTCGCTGCCGCCCGTCACCTTAGCCGCCCTGATCCCCTGCTCGGACAGCTCCCGGATCCCTGCCAGATGACGCTGGATCGCGGTCGCGTCGAGGATCTCAACCTCGCCGTTATCGTCAGCGTCACCGTACAGGACAGGCTGTTCGGTCGGGACTTCCGTCTGCGGCTGCGTCGGAAGCGTTGCTTCGGCGGTATCGCCGACGATATAGGAATAAGCGGGATAATAGCGGTCGTGGTAGAAATTGACGCCGCCGAGGATCGCCGCGTCGTCATAGACGTCGACCAGATATCCTTGGGTCGTATCCTCATAAAAAGTGCGGTCAAGCGTTCGGTTGCCGTCCTCATCATAGGACAGTCGCGTGGTATTCGCGACCGAAGGGATGTGGAACATCTTGCAGGAGGCGCCGTTTTCGTCGGAATAGTTGACGTCATCCGCAAAATCGACATGGGTATGGCCGCTCAACCAGATGATATCCTTATGACTTTCGATCAGATTTTTGAAACGCAGGTTGTTCTTGAACCGTTCATCGGCATAGAAAGAACCGCCGTACGCGGGATCGGCGCTGTCATCTCCCGCGCCGTAGCCCATGATCGGCGAGTGCTGGATCAGAAAGATCCGATGCCCGTCGCCGGTGTATCGCTTGACTAATCCCTCGACCCAGTCCATCTGCTCATCGGTGAAGTTATCGACCTCGGCGGGGTTATAGCCTGCCTCAAGCGCCATAAAGATGAAGTGGTCGCCGGTGGCAGGTTCGGTTATCTCAAAATACGGCTTGCGTTTCGTCATCGTTTCCGCCGTACCGTCAAGACCGGTATTCACGATAAATTCCTCGATCCCGCAGGCGATGTCACACTCAGCGTACTTCGGATAGCGGGTCTCGTGGTTGCCGATCGCCTCATAGATCGGATCGGCATAATCGGAATCAGCGATGACACGCTGATATTCCATCCACTCAAGCGCCGTACCGGACGCGTTGGTGATCATATCGCCGGCGGTGATGATGAAATCCGCCTCGTGAGCGGCACAGTTATCAAGCGCCAGTTTGAAATTCTTTAACGCGTTGGTATAGTAGATGTTTTTACCGCCGTCCTGCACATCGATATGGATATCGGACAGCGCGCCGAAGCGATACTTCCTCTCTTCGGCAGTATGCGGAAAGCGCTTTGAATAAGGGATGGTATAAACCGCGGCGGCAGAGGATACAAGGGGATCGTCTCCGTCTTTGACGGCGATCAGCTTTGTCGCCGACGCGGGGATCGCGACCCTCTCTCCGAAAGCATAAGAACCGCTCTCGCCCGCCTTAAGCTCCATTTGAGCGATCGGGAACCAGTCCTCCAGCGCGGCGGAATCATCCGCCCAATAGAGCGTATATTTTCCCGCGGCTTCGGCGGCAAGGGTGACAGAGCCTTCCGCATAGCCGGCGCGCGCCGAAACAAGACGATATGTAATTGCCGCTTCGGTATTCGCTTTAACCATCACCGATAACCCCGTGATCATCAACAGACAGACGCATAAGAGAGAGATCGCTTTCTTTATGTTCATCACCTGACCTATGTAATGAAAAAAGGGCGACTTTGCCGCCCGAGCCATATGTTTTTTCATTCGGTTAATTGGAGTATTTGATCGCTTCCACAACCTGTTCCTTCAGTCTGTCAAGCGGACTTTTGTCAGGTATCATTTGCAATTCTGACGGATTTTGCCTTGGCAGATTGGAGGCGGAGTTAAAGCTTTTCATCCGTATCACGATATGCTCATTTTTGACCAGCTCAAAGAGCTTGTCGATCGTCGGACAGGTCTCGACCGCGCGGATCAGCTGTTCCTTGGTATGCTTGCGGGACGCGTCCCTGACCGCGTTGACGACCTGCTCCTTCAGCCTCTCAAGCGGGCTCTTATCGGGAACAAGCTGCATCTCGGAGGGCTTTAGCTGCGGCAGGTTGGACGCTGAGTTAAAGCTCTTCATCTGGATCACGATATTCTCTCTTTTGACCAGTTCAAAGAGCTTGTCGATCGTCGGACAGGTCTCGATCGCGCGGATCAGCTGTTCCTGCGAATGCTGCTTCGACGATTCGATCACCGCTTCGCGCACCTGCTTTTTGAGCGTATCAAGAGGAAGGATGCCGGGATTTTTCGCAAGGGGCTTATAAGCGATATTAGACGCGGCGCTTTGGCTGCGCATTTGGATGACGATCCCCTCGCGGTGTACAAGGGCGAACAGCTCGTTGATCGAACGACATTCATCGATCGCGTTCAACAAATTGCCCAGCGGCATTTTTTGACGTCCCTGTACCTGCACGGCGCTACCTCCCTTTTTATCATTATCTCAGACTATTATACTAAAAACTGAGGGGCTTTTCAAGTCAAATGGTAAACTTATTGTGAAGTTTATTTACTTTCACGGCGGTTTATGCTATGATTATCGGGTAGAAAATCAGTAATTCAGGAGAGATTATGGCTTATATCGACGACAACAACGATCTGACTGCCGGAAAAGGCAAGGATCCGATCAAAGAGCTGGACGATGAGCTGGATAAGCTGTTGGCGGAGCTGAAAGAAATGGAAGCCTCCGACCAAGCGCCGGACGATACCTCCGACGACGTATCATCCGAAAAAGCAGAAGACGCTCCCACGCCCGATGAGATCGCCGAAAAGAATGACGCGGATAACCCTGACGACGAGGAAAACGACGATGAAGATCACCCCGCGAAATCAAAAAAGGCACGATCTTCAAAGCCGCCGAAAAAGAAGAGCAAGGCGCCTGTCATCATCGCGGTCATCGTGCTGGTAGGACTGATCTCCGCGGGCGCATGGTTCCTCTTCGACCGTTTGTCATCCATCAAGCTCGGCAAATCCGACGGCGACGCCGCTCCGACAGAGATCTTTACCGATCCCGAGCTGGGCGATGTCCCTGTCAAAAAGGTCGAGGGCGCTCAGCTCAATACCTATAACACCGAAAATCTCGTCAAAAACGACAACGGCTACTACGAGTATTATTCCGACGGAAAGAAGATCTCCAAGGTCGGCATCGATATCGCCGAGTATCAGGGAACCGTCGATTTTGCCGCGGTCAAAAAGAGCGGCGTTGACTTTGTTATTCTGCGTATCGGCGGACGATATTATTCAGACAAGGGCGCGCTGTACGAGGACGGCAGCTTCGATACCTACTATCAGCAGGCGACCGACGCGGGGCTGAAGGTCGGGGCGTACTTCTTCTCCCAGGCGATCACCGTCGATGAAGCGGTCGAAGAAGCGGAGTATGTCGTCAAAAAGCTCAACGGCAGAAAGCTGCAATACCCCGTCGCCTTTGACTGGGAGATCATCGAGGACGACGACGCGCGCACCGATAATTGCCCCGGCAAGACCATCACCGCGATGGCGGAGAAATTCTGCGACACGATCAAGGAGAAGGGCTATCAGTCGATGGTCTACGCGTCCACCTCGCTGATGCTCCAAAGCTACGACTTCGAAACCATGAAGGACTACGAGTTCTGGCTGGCGGACTATCGCGAATTCCCGATCATGTACTATGATTTCGCGATCTGGCAGTACAACAAAGAGGGCAAGGTCAATGGCATCGACAGCACCGTCGATCTGAATATCTGCTTCAAGCCCTACAGCTGATCGACCCGCAAAAAAAGAAAAGGAGTTTTCAAAATGGAATTGATTCAGAGTTTTTCCGTAGACCATATGAGGATCATCCCGGGCATCTTTCTCAGTCGCGAGGATACCCTCGGCTCAGAGAAGGTCACAACCTATGATATCCGACTGAAAAAACCGAACCGCGAGCCGGTGATCGACGTTGCGGCGATGCACTCGCTCGAGCACCTCATCGCTACCTTCCTGCGCAACGATCCCGACTGGAAGGATGAGGTCATCTACTGGGGCCCGATGGGCTGTCTGACCGGCTTTTACCTGATCCTCAAGGGCGATCGCCCGCCACAGGCGCTCTATGACCTGATGCTCAACGTCTTTTCCTCTGTCGCTGACGCAACTCAAGTCCCCGGCGCGACAGCGGTCAACTGCGGCCATTACCTCATGCACAACCTCAACATGGCGAAATGGTACGCGGCGGAATTCGTTAAATATCTGAAAGAGAATCGCGACAACGCGGCGATCTTTGAATATCCCAGAGCAGAGCGCCTGATCACAGACAAAGGACAGCAGTTCTTCGATTCGTGATTCACTCTATCTCACTACGACAAAGGGAGGGCAAAACGCCCTCCCTCTTTTGTTCCCCGTCACTGAAACAGGTTTTTCGCGCTGTCACCGAGATTCTCCATCGCCTGGGTCATCTTCTCAACCTTTTTCTTCAGCGACTTTTTGTTGGTATCCAGCATGATCTTGCCGATCACGCCGATCGCGATACCGGACATCAGCCCCGCGAGCATACACGGAACGATGCCGATACCCTTTTTGCAACAGCTTTTATCGTTTTCCTTTTTATCGGGACACATCAAGCATACCTCCAAATCCTTTAAAAATGCTTGCAATCTTATTGTCTCCCGATTACAATAGGATAGAGGTGAAAAGATTTGGAAAATCAATTTTCAAACAATAAAAAAATGCTGAATATCGTGATATTTGAGCCGGAGATCCCCCAGAACACCGGGAATATCGCCCGCACCTGCGCCGCGACCGGCGCAAGGCTGCATCTGGTCAAGCCCTTCGGCTTTGAGATCACCGACCGCAACCTCAAGCGCGCGGGACTGGATTACTGGTATCTCGTCGATATCACCTACTACGATTCCATCGACGATTTCTTTGAGAAAACCGCCGGCGGAGAATACTTTTTCTTCTCCACCAAAGCCCGTCAAAAGCACTCCGATATCGCCTATCCCGACGGCGCGTACATCATCTTCGGCAAAGAGACCCGCGGTATCCCCGAGCACATCCTCATGCGCTATCCCGACCGCTGTGTCAGGATCCCGATGATCGACGAGGCGCGATCGCTGAATCTGGCGAATTCCGTCGCGATCGGCTGCTACGAGGTGCTGCGCCAGTGGGACTATCCCGAACTGCTGACAAAGGGAGAGCTACACTGCCATCACTGGGATCCATAATTATATCTAAAAAAAGCGGACAGATCAGCTCTGTCCGCTAAATTTTTTATTTAAGGTATTTCTTGATCTCCTGCATGATAAAGTAGCTTTCGCTGATCTCGCGCTTTTTCGCGCCCTTCTCGATCAAGTCGATGTTATATGCCGCATAAGCGTCATACCATCTCGCCGCCTCATCCCATTCCGCCTTCTGCTTTGCGGTGAGAGAGGTCGGGGTGATATCGTAGTTATCCTGCAAATAATGCGCAAAGAATTTGGAAAACTTCTGCTGACCGTAGATATTCATATGCTCGATATTGTAGAAATCCTTATAGGGATCGAGGTTGATATCTTCGTCGTCCATCTCAAAGCTGACGAAGTTGTAGCCGTAGCGACGGACGATATCTCCGATCGTGTTGCCGCGCTGATATCGCGACAGGTTCGCGTTGGTGATAACGTGAGGGAAGCGGACGAAGAGGATCTTGTCACGGCTGACACCCTCCTCCTTGAGGAAGTCCAAAAACTCCTTGAGATTCTTATCCGCCTCGCTGAACAGCGGCTTGCGCACCTTCAAGGCAGAACTTTCCTTTGCATAGACCTTGGAGCCGGTCACATAGATCTCGTTAAAGTTCTTGACGCCCTTGAGCAGGCTGTAGCCTCTGAACCTTTCCTGCAAGAGGGTAAACGTCCAACCGATGGTGGTCGGGAGCTTATCCCATGTGCCGTGATACTTGATAAACGGCGCGTAGTACTCGATCTTATTCTCGGTGACCCACTCGTCGATCAGCTCGACCTTATTCTCATTGAGCGGGATATTATCGGATACACGCCTGAGATTCGCTTCTCTGGCGATATTTTTATCGCTGTAGAGGGCGCCGTTGATCTCGATGACGATGAGCTTGGGATCCTGCGTGCGCATCATCTCTTTGTACATCGCCTTAAAATTCCGGACGGTATTGCCCTCCGTCGCGAAGGGATAGCTCGTAAAGCCGCATTCCTTGTAGTTGAGACCCGGCGCGAAAGCACAGTAGACCTCGCTCGAGCCGATGGTGACGACGTCGATGGAGTTCTCATCCTCCAGGTAGAATCCGCGGACACGCTCGTTATTGTGGTTGAGGTTGCCGAGAACGAATTCCTGCAAAAACAAGACGGAGAGAACGATCGCCAACACCAGCGACAGGATCATCACGGTGCGATTACGATAGACGCGTCTTTTTTTATTCGGTTTTTTCTTCAATGGATTGTCTGTAATATTCATTCAAACTACCTTACATACGAAGCCGTGGAATCCGCGGGCACGTATCAGAATTGAGCGTAGACGAAATCGGCGGCATTGAAGCCGGAACCGTAAACGCCGAAAATCAGGATCGCCATGATCGCGATATAGATCACGCCCCAGCGCACGATCGCGGGCTTTTTGATCAGCACGGATCGAATGGTGGTCGAAGCGTGACGCTCCTGGATAACGCTGACGATAAAGATAAACACGATGCAGATCGCCAGATAGCCGAGCGCGATACCGCTCAGTCCCAGCTCGGAGATCTCACCGTAGCCGACCTTGAAGTTCTGATCGGTGAAGATCAGGCGGAAGGTCATCATCGACTCCTCAAAGCTGGGCGCTACGTCAAATACATAGCCGACCAGAATGAGGATGAAGGTACGGATGATGCGGAACGCGGTATACGGCGCGCAGTCGGGATTGATGTGCAGCTTCCTGAGGACAGCTTCAAACACCGGCTTCATCAGAACGGCAAGCATGATGATGCCGCCGTTATATACGCCGAACGCGACATATTTCCAGTTAGCGCCGTGCCAGACGCCGACCATGAAGAATACGATAAACGATGCAAAGCTCGTGGGCAGTACCTTGGCGATATGCGCGCCGACCTTGGTAGCGCCGAACTTAGATTTCTTGATACCCTTGCTGACGGAAAGGAAAGCGTTAGACATTGCCAGCGGGTAGAACAGATAGGTCTTGAACCAGTTACCCAGAGAGATATGCCATCTGCGCCAGTACTCGCTGATGTCCTTCGAGAAATACGGACGACGGAAGTTTTCCATCATGTCGATGCCGAAGATCTGCGCGACGCCGCGCGAGATATCGATACCGCCGGAAAAGTCCATATACAGCTGGAAGGCGTAGAGAACAATCGTAAACAGCAGGGTCGTACCGCCGTAAGCCTGATAATGCTCGGTGACGGTACGGATCGCGATGTTCGCGTTATCGGCGATCGCCATCTTTTTGAACAGACCCCAGAGGATCAGCAAAAAGCCCTGACGAAAACGGTCATAATCAAAGCTGTGCGGCTTGTAGAGCTGCTCCGCTAAAGAGCTGTAGATGCCGATCGGGCCCTGAACGATCTGCGGAAAGAACGATACGAACAGCGCGAACTTGAAGAAATTGCGCTGCGCGGGAACGGTATCGCGGTAGATGTCGATGATATAGCCCATCGACTGGAAGGTGTAGAACGAGATACCCAGAACCACCAGAAGATCGCCGGTTCCGCCCATAAACAGGACCTTCGCGTATTTCAGGAACGCGAGGATTCCGAAGTTGAGAACCAGGATGAGCGCGACGACAAGCCGCTTGTTGCGCTTGGTACGCTCTTTCAGCTTCTTCTTTTCATCACGTGACAGATCCGCCTTGTGTTCCCTGATGTGATCCTTGGTCTTTCTGGACATCTTGTCCATCCACAGCGCGCCGAGGAAGGTCGACGTCGTGGTGAACAGGATGAATCCGACATACTGGACCCCCGCAAAGAGATAGAACACATAGCTCGCCACCAGAAGGACGGTCCACTTGTATTCCTTGAACTTCTTGGGAAAAAGGAAATAGACAAGCATCGTCACGGTGACAAATATCAAAAAATTAATCGATGTATAACTCAAAACCCATACCCCTCAGGTACAAATTGTGTCCCGCCTGAGCGGGAAGCTTTAAGGCGTATTGAATACGTCGGTATCAAACGGCTCGCGCACGACGCGCAGTCCGTTCTTTTCACTATAAAGCGCGACCTGCGGCAGATCGCGGGAGAGGAAGATCGACATACCCTCCATGACCGAATAAGCGCCGACGCGACAAAAAACAAGGATATCGCCGATGCTCAGATCGGAGAATTCGGCGTTGCCGGCAAGGACGTCCGCAGTGGTGCAAAGGCTTCCGCAAAGCGTCCACTTCTGCTTTTCCTGCGTGTCATCCGCGCCGATATGCAGGATCTTCGGAAGCTGCATCCCCTGATACTGGCCGAAGTACTTGACCTGATGCAGACCGCCGTCAAGGATCGCATAGTTGATCCCTTTGTTGGTCTTGACGTCTACGACAGAGGTCATGTAGTAGCCGCAGGGCGCAGCAAAGAACCTGCCCATCTCAACGGTCAGGCGGTATTTTTCGGCGATCTCGCGGATCTTCGGAGAGATCTCTGCGAGGCGTTCCTCCTCGGCAGCGTCCGCGTCATCGTTGAAATAATCGACCGCGAGACCCGTGCCGTACTCGACACGATCCACGGTGAAATCCAACTCGTCCTTGAGGCGTGTGCAGAACGCGTCGATATAGGTCAGCTCTTTGTCGATGATCTTCGCCTTTTTCTTCTGGGTTCCCGAGAAGAAGTGGATGCCGACGATCTCGACGCCCTCAAAGCAGTCGCGGTCGCGGACGATCGCGAAGATATCCTCCTCGTTCATGCCGAACTGACTGCCCGCGGTCAGGCGCAGCAGCAGCGGAACGCGCTTATGGCGCTCCTTGGCAGCGGCGTCGATCAATCTCAGGTGCAACCAGCTCTCGGCGGTGAAGGTACCGACATTGTCGTCCATCGCGCGCTCGACGTCCGCCTTGCCCTTGTTGACGCCCGAGAAGATCACGCGGCTCATATCCGCATGGGTCTTCTCACAAACGGTCAACTCGCCGGGAGAGCACACCTCGATCTTATCGAAGATCGCGGGGATCTCTGCAAGCAGGAAGGGGTTCGCCTTGATAGAAAAGCACAGACCCGTCTTTTCGCCGAAGTATTGTTTCACCAGTCCGGCGCGCGCTTCAAACTCATCGGTATTGAACACGTACGCCGGAACATGGAGATCTTTTGTCAATAAAGCGAGGTTTTTGATGTCCATTATTCGTCCATCAGCTTTTCAACCAGCGCGTTGATCGCCTTCGCTGAGTTGAAGTTAGCGGGTACCAGATCAGAGGGTTTGATCTCGATATCAAACTCGTCATTCAGTTCGCCGACAAGCGCGACGATATCAAAGGAATCGAGAACACCGCCGTCTACCAGCGATTCCTCTTTCTCAAAATCAACGTCGGGACGTAATTCTTCCAGGATTTCCAAAACTTTTTCCATGATGATAACTCCTTTACAATCTTTACGAAGTGTTTATTTGAAATACGCTTTGAGCGCATTCATATCGGTTTTACCGTTGGGCAGCGCGGGCATCTCGTCTAACTTGATGATCTTGCGCGGCACCATGAACGCCGGCATCTGCGCGCGGAAGAAGAGGGTGATCTCCTTGGGGGCGGCGTCGCCGGTATAGAAAAGGTACAACAGCTCCTTTTCCTTCTGATACAGCGAACAGCAGGTGCGAACGCCGTCAACACGCTTTGCCGCGCCTTCGATCTCCTCGAGCTCGATACGGTGTCCCATATGCTTGATCTGGCGATCCTTTCTGCCGTGGAACATCAGCTCGCCGTCGGCGTTGAGGCTGCCGAGGTCGCCGGTCTTATAGATCAGCTCGCGATAGCGGTCATTGAGCGGATTCTGCATAAAGCTCTCCGCGGTTTTCTCCGCGTTGCGATAATAGCCGAGCGCGAGGCACGGGCCTGTGACGCAGATCTCGCCGGTCTCACCGGGAGCAGCGGGAGTGTTGTCCTCCTTGAGGAGCATAACGCTGTAGTGCTTATAGGGTCTGCCGATGGGAAGAACGCTGTCCTCCTCTACCTTATCCCTGACGACATAGTAGGTGCAGGAGGCGGTAGACTCGGTCGGGCCGTACTGGTTGACGAACATGACGTCGGGCAGAGCGTCCTGCCAGACGCGCAGCAGCTTCGGCGACATAACAGAGCCGGAGAAGCAGACCTTTTTAAGGTATTCGGGCTTACATTCGGAGAACGCGTTCAGCTTCGCCGGCAGTTCAACGCCCGCGACGCTCCAGCACAGAGCGGTGACCTTGTTGCGGTTAAGGGTATTGAACAACTCGGTCGGGATGGCGAACTCGCTTTTCGGAATGATAACCGTTGAAGCGCCCGCCTTGAGCGGGAAGTAGATATCTCTGACCGCGGCGATATAGTCAAGCGGCGCCTGACCGCCGAACACATCGTCCTCTGTGACGTCCAGCACCTCGCTGACAGCGTCGATATAGCACATCAGCGAATGGTGAGAGGTGATGACGCCCTTGGGCTTGCCTGTCGAGCCGGAGGTAAAGATGATGTACAGCGGGGACAGCTCAGTGACGTTCGCGCGAGCCTGAGCTAAAACAGCCTCGTCAACAGGGGTATCGATGATATCCTCGGCGACGATGATCTCGCCCTCAAAGCCGAGGGTGGACGCTTTCTCAAAGCTAGCTCTGTCAACCAGCATATAGTCCGCGTCGGCGACCTCAAGCATCTGCTGTAAGCGCGCGACGGGCATCGTGCTGTCGATCGGCGCGTAGGCGCAGCCCGCGCGCACGATGGATAAGAAGTACGCGGGGGTGTAGGGATGGCGCGACGACATACAGACGACGGGCTTGTCCCGATTCACCTTGCCGGCAAGGTAGGTACCGACAGACTTGGTGATATTAGCGATCTCTTCAAAGGTTACTGCGGAATCTCCGCAGATATAAGCGTTTTTATCGGCATGGTCGCACGCACGCGCGTCCAGCCAATCCAATACAGATGTAACCATATACATCCTCCGTTTGATCGGTTTGTTCTTCTGAAAAAGACACACTTTCACAGAATATATCAAGATAATAATATAATAAATCCCGCCTAATGTCAATCATTACGGCTGATAGGTAATTCGAAAAAAAACCGGTTTTTTTGGTGAAAAACACCAATCCCCCGAAGCGAATTGTTACTTCG
>OMTA01000197.1 GCA_900313895.1 uncultured Eubacteriales bacterium
CAGACCGGCAGATCGCCGATGATCCTGCCGATTTTGATGGAAGTATAGGCGCAAGTTACTGTGAGTAGTTGCGGGAGAATACTGCCCGCCCGATTTTTGCGGGAGGAGCAAGCACCTCCCCTACAAATGAAAAATGAAAAAACGAATCTGGACGGCGTTGCCCGTCTTTCTCATCCTCGTGGCGCTGATGGTACCGATGTCTGTCGCCACCTACTACTACAACAAAATACTGGGTATCATTGAGATCGTCGTTACGCTTGTCGCGTTGGCGCTGGTGCTGACGCTGGTCGTGCGGTTTCGCTCGTATATCAAAAATGTGGCGACAGGCGCGATGGAGTTTTGCTTCTCACCGGATGACAAAGCGCTCGAGGCGATGAAAGCGCCTACGGCGATCTGCGGTGAAAACGGCGAGCTGCTGATCTATAATGCGGCGTTTCGCAAGCAATTCCTGGACGGCTATAACGGCGAGAATCTGGCGATCGGGGCTTTTCTTTCCGATCACACGCCCGAGTACGCCGTTCGCAACGGCACGATCGATGTTCGCTACGGCGACAGGAGATATACCGTCTTCGCGCATGAGACCAAGCGCGGATTTCTCTTTGAATACATCGACGATACCTATCTGAAAAACACCGTCGATAAGTATAACCAGACCAAGAAGAGCGTCGCGATGCTCGTTTTTGATAACGCGGAGGATTTTGATGACGCCGATCAGGAGGTCGCGGCTGCGAAGCTGACCGCGGAAAACCTCTTGTATCGCTGGGCGAACAAGCATAATATCCTGCTCAGGAGGCTCGGCGAGAACCGTTATATCGCGGTGTTTGAGGAACACGTTCTGGTCGATCAGATCAGGAAAAAGTTCCGCATCCTGGACCGCATCCGTTCCGTTACCTACAACGGCAGAAGCACGACGATCTCGATCGGCGTGGGTCGCGACTGTGAGAATCTGACGCAGAGTGCGGCGGAAGCGAAAAAAGCGCTGGATATGGCGCTGGGCAGAGGCGGCGATCAGGTCGCGGTCCTCTCCGGCGGCGAGTACCAGTTCTTCGGCGGCGTCGCGAAGGGCGTCGAAAAGACCTCGAAGGTCAAGGTCAGGGTCAGATCGGAGCAGATCGCGGACGCGATCAAGGCGGCTGACCGCGTGCTGATCACGGGTCACAAGTTCTCCGACCTCGACTGTATCGGCGCGGCGGCGGGTATGTATGCCCTCGTCAGCAAGCACTACAAAAAGCTCTGCTACATCTGTACGGATACGAACCGTACCCTCGCGAAGGCGATGATCGAGCGCCTGACCGAGGAGGACAGCGGGATGTTCATCTCTCCCGAAAAGGGACTGAACTACGCGAACGAGAAAACCTTACTTATCATTGTAGATACCCATTCTCCGGACTTTGTCGAGAGCGACCGCCTCTATAAGAGCTGCGGCAACGTCATCATCATCGACCACCACCGCAGAATGGTGAACTATATCGATAAAGCCAGCGTCTTTCTGCACGAGCCGAGCGCGTCGAGCGCGTCGGAGCTTGTGACGGAGATCATCGAGTACCTTGCCGACGATGTCGTCAGCCGCGTTCAGGCTGAGGCGCTTTTGGCGGGTATCATGCTGGATACCAAGAACTTTGTCATCAATACGGGCGTCCGCAGCTTTGAGGCGGCGGCGTACCTGCGCAAAAGGGGCGCGGATACCGTTGTTGTCCGCAACGTTTTTGCCAACTCTCTTGAGAACTACCGCGATAAGAGCCGTCTGGTCTCTTCGGCGCAGATCTACAAGCACTGCGCCATCACCGTAGCGGAACAGCCGATCCAGAACTCACGTGTCGTCTGCGCGCAGGCGGCGGATGATCTGTTGTCGATCGAGGACACCTACGCGTCCTTTGTCATCTCGGCGATCGACGTCCATTCCGTCAATATTTCGGCGCGGTCATTCGGCAAGATCAATGTTCAGGTTCTGATGGAAAAGCTCGGCGGCGGCGGTCACCAGACGATGGCGGCGGCTCAGCTGGTCGGCGTCAGCCTGAAGGAAGCCAAGGAACAGTTGATAAAGGTTTTGGAAGAAAATTTGGAATAGTGATCATATATGTCATTCCGAGGAGCGGATCACATCTGCGGCGTGGGAATCCCCTTCCTTTTGCAGTCGGTCGTAATGACCGGGGGATTGCCACGGCAAATGAATTTGCCTCGCAATGACAATTGTTACGGAGGTACATATGAAAGTCGTATTATTACAGGACGTCAAAAGTCTCGGCAAAAAGGGCGAGCTGGTCAGTGTTTCCGACGGCTACGCCAGAAACTTTCTGTTTCCGAAGTCGCTTGCCAAGGAAGCTAACGCGCAGGCGATGAACGAGCTGAAAAACGCCGAGCAGAGCAAGAAGTATAAGAAGGAGACCGAGATCGCCGCGGCGAACAGCGCAAAGGCGAACCTCGAGGGCTCGAAATTTGTGATCAAGGCGAAAGCCGGCGAGAGCGGCAAGCGTCAGAAATCGCTGAACGTGGACAAGCGTAAGATCGTCCTCAAAAGCGATATCAAAAACCTCGGCGAGTATACCGCCGAGATCAAGCTCTACACCGGCATCTCCGCCAATATCGATATCGTTGTAGAGAAAGCATAATGATAGTTAGGAATTAGGAGTTAGGAATGATGGGCGGGATACCCGCACGGATACGATTGCTGCCTACGGCGGCTGACGCAACTCCTCACGCCTTTGAACGACTGACCACTGAGGTACACTATGCCTGATAATAACACCAATTTTTATACCGGCATGAGGATGCCGTTTTCTCCCGACGCGGAGCAGGCTGTCCTCGGCGCTGTGCTGCTGGACAGGTCATCTCTCGACCGCGCGGCGGAGATCCTGCCCTCATCCGAATACTTTTATATCGCGACCCACCGCACGATCTACTCGGCGATGCTGAGAATGTACAACGAGGGACGTCCGGTCGATATGGTCACACTGATCGAAGAGCTCAAGCGCGAGCCTGACTTTGACGAGGCGACCACCAAGACCTATCTGGTCCAGATGGCGCAGAGCTGTCCGTCGATCGCGAACCTCGAGAATTACTGTCAGCTCGTCCGCGACAAGCATGATGTGCGTTCGCTCATCACCGCCGCCAACGAGATCATCGAGGATTCCTCCGACGGAGCGCAGGAGCCGCAGATGCTCATCGACTCTGCCGAGCAGAAGATCTTTGACATCCGTCGCGGCAAGGATATCCAAGGTCTGCAGCGCATCGACGAGGTGCTGTTCCAGACCTTCAACAGGCTTGATATGCTCAATCGTGACGACGCGGATATCAAGCCCGTATCGACGGGTATCGGCGATCTTGACAGGGTCATCACGGGTCTGAATCGCTCTGACCTGATCCTGCTTGCGGCGCGACCCGGTATGGGTAAGACGTCGTTCGCGCTGAATATCGCGCGCAACGTCGCGGCAACCTCCAAGAAAACCGTCGCGTTCTTCTCTCTGGAAATGACCAAGGAACAGCTCGCGTCCCGACTGCTCTCGGCTGAGGCGCTGGTCGGCGGTACCAAGCTGAGAACGGGCAGGCTGAATAACGAGGAATGGCAGCGTCTGGTAGGCGCGGGCGATGTGCTGAAAAACGTCGATCTCTATCTGGATGATACGCCCGGTATCACTGTGCCGGAGATGAAGTCGAAGCTCAGACGTCTGAGAAAGGTCGACCTTGTCGTGATCGACTATCTGCAGCTGATGTCGACCGGTCGCCGCAACGACAACCGTGTGCAGGAGATCTCAGAGATCACACGAAACCTCAAGATCCTCGCGAAAGAGATCAACGTACCGGTCATCTGTCTGAGTCAGCTCAGCCGTGCCAGTGAACAGCGACAGGATCACCGTCCCCAGCTCTCCGACCTGCGTGACTCGGGTTCTATCGAGCAGGACGCGGATATCGTACTGTTCCTCTATCGTGACGGCTACTATGAGCGCGAAAAGGGCGCGGAGACCGTTAACGCCGCCATCGATCAGAACAGCGGCGAGTGTATCGTTGCCAAAAACCGTCACGGCGAGACGACCTCCGTCAAGCTCCACTGGCAGGGCGAATTTATGAGCTTTACCGGCATTGATAACCGCCACAATGAGCCGTAAGCCCGATATTGCCGCCGATACCTTGAACAAGGTAATCGAAACGGCAGAAAAATATAAATTAATTTTCGACGGCGATACTATTGTTGTAGCGCTGTCGGGCGGAGCGGATTCGGTAACGCTGCTCCATATACTTAATTCTGTAAAAGAATTATATAATCTGACATTACGCGCCGCTCACCTGAATCACGGGATCAGGGGAGAGGAAGCGGACAGGGACGAGGACTTCGTCCGAAAGCTGTGCGAAAGCATGGGCGTTCCGCTGGATGTGCGTCGGGAGGACATCCCCGCGATCGCGAAGGAATGCGGAAAGAGCGAGGAGCTTTGCGGACGCGAGGCGCGCTACGCGTTTTTTGCCGCGCTCTCTGAGCAATACGGCGCGAAGATCGCGACCGCTCATAACCGCGACGACCATGCCGAGACCGTTCTGTGGAATCTGGTCAGGGGCGCGGGGTTATCCGGCTTATGCGGGATCCCTGTCAGGCGCGGCGAGATCATCCGGCCGCTGCTGGGCTGTTCGCGCGCTCAGATAGAAGCCTATTGCGCGGAGCATCAGCTCGCGTATGTCACGGATTCCACGAACCTGACCGCTGCTTATACGCGCAACCGTATTCGGCTGGAAGTGATGCCGATCCTGCGGCGGCTCAACGAGAACGCGGAGGGGAATATCGTCCGTACCGCTCAGATCGCGCGGCAGGCGGATGAATACTTTAATGATATTTCTGAAAAAGAATTAAAAAGCTGTAGAATCGACGGCGGCTATGACTGCGAAAAGCTCCTCGAGCTGCCCGAGGCGATCAGAGGCTACGCGATCAAGCGGATCGCCGATGACGCCCACGCGGCGATGAATCACAGGCACGTTGTGCTGGTGACGCAGGCGATGCGTGACGGCGGAGCGGTGGAGTTGGGCGGCGGATATACCGCGGTATGCGCGCAGGGGATCCTGCGGATCGTCGCCGATCACAGCAAAAAGAAAGCGTTTGAAAGCGTCCTGCTGCGGGACTTTCCCGGGGCGGTACGCGTTGAGATAAAGGGCGGAGAAGTGTTCCGTAACGGAAAACCGATCCCCCGTCAAAAAATTAACAAATTATTCGTAAATAACCTCATACCCTGTGCTATAATCACGGATGAAACAATTGTTCGCGTACGCAGGGAGGGCGATACCTTCCGCGACAGTCGCCGCGGGGTGACAAAATCGCTCAAAAAGCTCTTTAATGAGCGAAAGATCCCGCGAGAGGATCGGGACAGCGTTCCGGTGATCGCGAACGGATCGGATGTGATCTGGATCGAGGGCGTCGGATGCTGTGAGCGCGTGGAGCTCAGCCGCGACGGTGAGGCTTATTATATCGAAATGACTATGAATGAGGATATCGAAACCGAGGGGGTACATCATGCATAAGGATTTAGAAAAGGTTTTGTATACTGAGGAAGAGATCAAGGCTGCCGCGAAGCGCCTTGCCGAGCAGATCAACAAGGACTATGCCGGTCAGGAGGTCGTCTTTGTCGGACTGCTGAAGGGCAGCGTTCAGTTTATGGCGGATCTGATCAAAAACATCGACTTGATGTGTACCGTTGATTTTATGTGCGTTTCCAGCTACGGCAACGGTACAAAAAGCACCGGTCGCGTGAATATCATCAAGGATTTGTCAGAACCTATTGATGGTAAGAACGTCGTTATCGTTGAGGATATCATCGACAGCGGCAATACATTGAACTTTATCAACCGCTATTTCTCCGCGAAGAACGCCCGCAGCGTGCGTATCTGCACCCTGCTCGACAAGCCCTCGCGCAGAGAGGTTGAGATCGACGTTGATTATGTCGGCTTTGAAGTGCCCGACGAGTTCGTCGTCGGCTACGGTCTGGATTTCCGCGAG
>OMTA01000154.1 GCA_900313895.1 uncultured Eubacteriales bacterium
CGTTATCTCGCATCGGCGTATCCGCTTCTTTCTACGACCTTATAGTTTTTCTCCGGAGCATTGCAAACATGAAGAATGATCTCATCAAGCAAATCTGTGGTACGCCCTTCGCTGAGTCGGGCGTTTCTCTTTTCCATCAGGCACTCGATAATCACCTTCTGTTCTTTCTCCGACATAGCAAGATGAAAACGCGGCTCAAACATCAGCTACACCCCTTATCTGTCACGACCGCCTGAACGCGGTTCACGCTCAGACGTTTTCTCCTGACGCTGACGGTAGAGTTCCTCGTTGACACGGGAGCAGATACCGCTGGTCGCCTGACGGATCTTTGACAGCTCGGCACGAACCGCTTTCACATCCTTTTCCTGCCATGACGGAGGAAGCTCTGTGATCTTAAAGCGTTCAGCGGGAACGCCGAACTTTTTGCACAGCATATTGGCGGTGCATACCGCGGCGAAGGTGAGTTCACGACGATCATAGCTCTTGCTGTTGACGGACAGCTCCGCAAACGCAAGCTCCAACGCGACCGACTGGAAGAGCTTCACTTCGTCGCCGACGCCTCTCCTGACGGAGAGCTTACCGGCGTCGTTGTTGTACTCGGCGATGGTATCGCTATACATGAAGCTGTCAACGGTCTCTACCTCGACGGGAGCGGTATCCAGCATAGCGATCAGCGCATCCTTCGGATTGCGGTTGACGCTCTGGGCAGGCTGACGACGAGGGGAGTTGGTCTGCGACACATCGAATACGCGCTTGACATTGTAGAAAACCTTGTTGCTGCCGTCCTCGGCGGGTACAGGTTCGAGGATAACGAAGCTCGACTCACCCTTGTTGATACGGATGTTATCCTTCGCCCAACCCTCAAAATCCTTGATCTGAGTCGCATCGGGACGCTGGCTGTGGATCAGCAGTGTGTTGGAAGTGGAATAACGATCAAAACGCGACTGCGTATCAAGGAACGATTCGAGCACGGCAGGGTCGCTCATCACCTGTTCCGTTGCTTCGTCGAGGAGCCCGAATACTTCGTTGCGCTCGGCTGTTTTCTTTGCCTTGTACTCTTCGGGGGATAACATCGGACGATTCTGATTGTTCTTCTGAAAGTTGCCGTTTCTTTTCGGCTGAAAGTTTTTTGTCATAAAGATTACCTCTCTTTTCTTGGTTTAGTTTTTCTCGGTTGTTTGTGAACGGTCTGACCGTTCTTGGACTTGTACCCCTGCTGGGGCGGTGTTTTTGTACGCTCCTGTTCGCTGAGCTTTCGGTTCTGCTTCTTATAGCGTTCCAATTCCGCTCTCACGGACGGCTTACGCTCGGAATCCGATTTAGCTCTACCCTGATCAGTGCGCGTACCGCGTTGCTCGTAGCGCTTCTCTGACGGAGGGCTTTTTTCCGTCTGCGCTGCCATAGGGTTTTCGTGAGCGTTCTTCTCCTTTTGGGTAGGAGCGCTCATCGCTTCTTCATAGACACGCTGACCTCTGGATTTTTTCGGGACATCCCTGTTAACAGCCTCACGGTCAGCCTTATCCTTTTCGACCTCATTGACAATCGCAGCCTTATCGACCTTGCCGAGTGAGAAGCGGTCAACGATGCGCTGAATCTTGGACGCGTCCTCTTCACGCACGATGATATCGACATCGGCAGAAGGAGAACTGTTGGTGCGGTCACGGAGAACGTTGTAAAGAACGCCGTAACGCTTCGCGTGTTCCATAAAGGTTTTCAGATCCTTCTGCGGGATTGAGAACACCTTTAGAGGCTTACCGGATTTCAGCATACTGGTCAGCCGCGCCTTGCCTTTGGTCTTATGCTCCTGTTTCAGAACCGACATCAGCAGAGCGGCGACGTTCTTCGCTCCGGTACCCGTAAGCTTGGCGACGACTTCAACGCCTTCCAGATACATTCGTACTACCTGCTCGGCAGCTTCACCGCTGTTGTTCATGCTGTTTCACCTCTTTTGTTTTGGTTTTTTCTTCATCTGCGAGGGCTGTCGCCAGATTACGGCTCATTTCATCCGACCGCTCGGCGATACCGTCGCAGAGGTTTCTCTCCCTGCGGAGAACTTTGAGCCTTTCATTGATAAACGAAATCTGCTCCTTTGCCTCAGACAGCTCTACATCATCAATTTTTGTTCTTATTTTATTTCGCAGGAGTTTTCTGTCGGCAGCCAGAGAATTGATCTCGGAATCAATCTTGGCTCGGTATGAAAAAAGCTGCTCCGGCGTAGAAATGTTTTCTCTGCCGAGCAGCCTCGTTTGGGCGGTAAGCTTATCCAGCTTCAGCCATTCTTCACGGAAGATGTAGTGGAGCTTTCGAGGACTTACCTGTTGATATTTCGGTAGGTAGCCGAGCTTGTAGCAGTAATGCAGATACAAGCCGTATAAGCCGCCTACCTTTTTGATTTTGTCCTCCCTTGTCGGGAGTCGATATTGGCGCAGAACGATCACCGCAGGTTGGAATGGTCGCAGACCGAGCCGGTCATAGTTTTCATTCAGCCTACGCATGATCGCCTCGTTGGAATATTCCTCACCGAGCTTATATAAACGGATCGGTTTGTTATATCCTTTCGGGATCACCGTCCAATACTTGCGGTTAGCGCTCAGCTGATACCGATAGCCCATCTCATCAAGTCGGTGCATCAGCTCCGTCTTGTTGCGGCTCCCCCTTATCGCCTCGTCGAGATTCTCGCGAACCATGCTGTAACGAGTAGGAATACCCGCCTTCTCCCTGTGATAATAATATGAGTTCTGTCTGGCATAGTCGGGATTCGGTTCATAGTACAAGCCAAACTCCCGACAAACCTCATCGGCGATATGGCGAAATTTGATCCATGCCTTTTCTTCGTTCTGCAAACGCTTTCCGTCGATAAACGAAACGGAGTTAATGACGAAATGGCAATGTAAATGATGGGTATTCAGATGAGTGGTCACAACAACCTGAAACCGCTCGCCCCATACACGCTGAGCGAATTCTATGCCGACCTGCTGGGCAAGCTCCGGGGTAATGTCCTGCTCCTTGAAGCTGAGATAACCGTGATAAGCCTGTATGCCGTCTTCCTTGCCATACTGCTGCTTGATCATCACGAATTGCTCTCTAGCCTCGGCGGGGTTACAGTTAATACCCTCCACATAGAATTCCCGCTCGGTTTTTTCTTCGTTCTCTGCGTAAGAGAGAACATCGGCGAGCGCCTGATACTGCTCATCGGAATAATCTTTCTTTTCTGTCTTGTTGGGATTCGCAGCATAATCAAGCACCCGCTTCAACGAATAGCGGACGGGCCAGATTTTGCTTACTGCCATTTCACATCGCTCTTTTCCGGCTGAAGAAAACGGCGCTCGATATCCGACCTGAATTTCTGCCAAGCCTCGATCTCTTTACGGAGCATCGGCGCGTCGATGAAGTTCAACGTGTTTGCCTTTTTCAAAAGCTGATTAAGATTGTTGCCGATATAGGATAACTGACGGAGCGCTTCGTAGAAATACATATCGGGTTTCTCCTTCGGATGATATCCTTTCATCAGCGTTCGGACAAGCGCCGATTCGGTCATACAGGTCAGCTCGGCTTTCCTACGCCAATCCTCGTTTTCTTCCGCTGTGACGCGGATATGCTTCTCGATACTTCTTCTCATAATGATTATCACTTCCTTTGTTATGGGGTATTAGGGGAATGGGAAATCCCCTAACGAGCCTTCTACTGTTTGCGTATCCACAAACAGTCTGCTCGTTAAGATTGAACATGGTTCTCCTACTATCGAGATAGCGAGTGCTTCACACGATCATTCAACTCTGATCTCTTAGCATCGTTGAACTTTTCAACATCGCCGACAAGGTAGCCGGTGATGCGGCGGATACGGTGAAACGGTACGCTTTCATATCTGTATTTGACATCGACATAAGCGCCGTCTACACGGAATTCAACGGAGTGGATCTGTCGATCCGGATGCTGTTTTTTCAGTTCATCCAAGTAGCTGTCGATCTCGTGTTGGCTGAGTTCTCCGTCATGGACTTTGATCTGAATAGCCATCATTCTCACCTCCTTACCGCTCATGACCGCGAGCAGGCGGCTTCTCCGGGATCACCATGATCTGTCCGCCGAGCTTCATAAAGCTCTCGGGATATCGGAATCTTTTGTTATACTTGTCGATCATCTCAGGTGTCAGGCTCTGGAACTTTTCCGATTCATAAGGGGCGTTCGCCAAGAAGAATTGACCGGCGATGATGTCGATCATCTCGCCTCTTTTGCCGTCGCTCTCATCATAGATAGCGCGGTTGAGGGGCATACCGTTCAGCTTGCCTTCCTCATT
>OMTA01000142.1:0-1475 GCA_900313895.1 uncultured Eubacteriales bacterium
TACACGATCTTCTGCACCATTTCTCTGGAAATACGACGATTTCGGGAGGAGAGGAACAGCGCGTGTTTATCCTCAGCGCGCACGCCTTCGACCGGTCGTACCTTCATATAATCCTCAAACGCGCTCATACAGGCGTCGTTGAGGTAAATGATCCGTTTTTTATTGCCCTTGCCGATGATCTGAGCGGTATGATCCGATCGGATATCCGTATAATCCATCGCGACCAATTCCGCCAGACGCATCCCGCAATTCAAAAAGAAGGTCAGAATACAATAATCGCGCTCCTTGAATTTGCCGTCAACAGCATTCAGCAGCTCGATGCTTTGCTCAAGCGTCAGATACTTGGGGAGGGGATTCTTATCCCGTGCCTTCGGACGTTCCAGCTTTTCGAGAGGATTCTCCTTGAGTAAGCCTCTGTTAACCGTTAGATAATGGTAAAACGACTTGATACTGGTCGTCTTGCGCGCACGTGCGGCTTTATCATTCTCGCGAACCCTCAACAGATAATTCATGAATTCATAGGCGTCAGTGAGGGAGACGCTTTTGATAAAATCAAGATCAACGTCATCGACCTTGATATCCGCGTCGGGCATATTCGCGGGAACGATTTTTTTATGACGCTTCATAAATCGAAAGAACGTCCGCAGATCATTGAAATACTCGTCAACTGTTTTCGGAGAACGCCCCTTGACTGTCTGCATATAGTACAGATAGTCTTTCAACAGCTCCGAACCATCAGTGGCAAAATTGCTCATACTATCAAACCTTATCAAATAATCACGGTAAAATGAAAAGCGGTACACCGTAATCACAGTATACCTGATAATAGGGGGCTGTATTTTCTAATATAGAAAATTACACAAAATTAATATTTTATGTAATTAAGGGAAGGGCTTAACAGGGAAATCGTCCAAATTTTCGGTTTTATTTCTAAATTAGAATAATATTATATATTGTATATATGTATAGACCATCAATCGTAATTCAGGGACAGCTTCATTCTGGTATCATTTCACCAATAGCCAACTAAATGATTCAGGTCAGCTAATCATTAAATCATAATATAGTGATCCCCATGTTATATCCAATTCTTTTTTTAATAGAAATCTTTTCAATGAATCTATGTTCATTTAGAAAAAACTGAGAGGATGATTTTTGTAGCATTTTCTACTTATCACACAGTTTTTTATCAATGCCAAGAATCTGATATCAATCACCGGTTATTACAATAGTCGCAGGAATATATATCATTCCGAATCCAATGATATCATCTATCATGTCAATCATATAGAAAAAACTGTCTTTACAGTTTCTATTATAATTATTATATTTAGCATTAGCTGTATTTCCGGTCTGTTCTCCGGTAGCATTACCCTATGCTTAAAGTCTTATCCTTCCTCTATTTCGTTAAAAATTTAACAAAATATCATCCCACCTATATCGGTGAGATCATTTTCTGTAAGAGATACAATTTC
>OMTA01000142.1:1519-6188 GCA_900313895.1 uncultured Eubacteriales bacterium
TATCGCCCTGCATAATCCGGATGCCTCTCAATACAACCGGCAAAGTACAGCGTACGCTTTACGTTATTGATATCCAAACCGGACGCGCCGCCGATAAAGCCGTATTCAGCGCCGCTGAGCTTCACTCTCACCTGTCGGATCTTCAGAATATCTATGTTTGTTTCCTTTAAAGAATTATATATCCCGCTATCCGCAGTTATCACAGCTCGATCCGATACGACCGCCATGGAGCATTTCGCGTACCCTTGGTTGACATGGATCAGCTGATAACCTGCTTTTTCAGCGTAAGTCAGCACCTTTTTGTCCAACGCTTTCAGATTTGCGACGATTGTGTTTCCGACTACCGCAGCGTTCAATCTCACATTATCTGGGTATTTTCCGCCAATATCCTCTTCGGTCAAAACCACATGATAGTATTCCGACAGCGTCTCCGCAAGGCTTGTACATTCTCTCAGAACAAACGCGTGATCGTCAAAAATCAAACACTGCATATCCGCGTGATATCGTTCATAGGAAATCAGCTGCGGCAATGGCTCCGTATAAACCACATGATATCCAAGCTCTGACAGTCTTTTGCCGAAAACAGGATATTCTCCGGATAGTATCACCTTATTCACAGATCGCCTCAAACGCTTGTCTGACATTCTTTACGGGGATCACCTGCGCGTACGACGGAATCACGATATCCTTGGCGTTATGCGCGGGTACGATGATACGCTTGAAGCCCAGCCTGACCGCCTCGTTGACGCGTTGCTGAGCATGATTGACGGAGCGGATCTCGCCCGCAAGACCGATCTCTCCAAAAGCGATTGCGTCATCTGAGATCGGAACATCCTTCAATGATGATACCAGCGCCATCGCGACAGCCAGATCAACAGCGGTCTCATCCAACCTTAATCCGCCGATGACATTGATATACGCGTCGGTGTTGGAAAAGTAGTACCCCGCGCGTTTTTCAAGCACCGCGATGATCAGATTCATTCGATTGTAGTCAAAGCCGGTCGACATACGTCTTGGATTACCGAATCCCGTCGCGGTCGCCAACGCCTGGATCTCTGCCAAAATCGGACGCGTACCCTCCATCGCACACGCGATACAAGTACCGCTGACGTTTTTCGGACGCCCTGAGATCAACATCAAGGAAGGATTATCGACTTCGTTGAGCCCTTTATCGGTCATCTCAAATACACCGATCTCATTGGTGGAACCATAACGATTCTTGACCGCACGAAGGATGCGATACGACATCTGCTTGTCGCCCTCAAAATGCAGTACAGCGTCAACGATATGTTCCAGCACCTTAGGACCCGCGATCGAACCTTCTTTATTGACATGGCCGACAACGATCATTGGGATATCCAGCGATTTAGCCGTTCTCATCAGATAGTTGGTACATTCTCTGACCTGGGTCACCGATCCGGGCGATGAATTCAGCTCCGTCAACGACATGGTCTGGATCGAGTCGATCATCACGATATCGGGTTTATCCCGACGGATCGTTTCACAGATCAATTCCACATCCGTCTGCGTCAGGATGTACAGATTATCCGAATCAACGTCAAGGCGATCGGCGCGCAGCTTTAACTGTCGTTTGCTTTCCTCACCGGAAACATATAGGATGCTCAGTTCTCTGCCGAGGTGTTCACATATTTGCAGGAGGATCGTCGATTTACCGATACCCGGATCGCCGCCCAGCAGGATCAGGCTGCCCTTGACGATACCGCCGCCCATCACGCGATCCAGTTCCGATAATCCCGTCTTGTATCGTATCTCATCCGTTGTAGAGATCTCACGAATACTGACCGGCGGCGCATAGCTCACCGCGCGCGCAACAGATGCGCTCTGTTTCACAGGCTCCTTGATTTCCTCATTCATCGTGTTCCATTCGCCGCAGGAAGGGCATTTTCCGTACCATTTCGGGCTTTCGTAGCCACATTCCGAACAGATATACACACTTTTCACTTTTGCCATAGTCTTTCCTCTATTTCAAATTCTTTTGATTCTGATAATCGATCACGCCCATGACGATCGCATAGGCGATTTCTTTTTGATAGGTCTGATCCGTCAGCTTTCGCAGTTCCTCGGGATTCGAGAGAAATCCGCATTCGACGATGACGGCAGGCACAGTCGTATTCTTCAAGATAAAGATATCCTTGCCGCCGGGCTTGATCTTTCGGGTATTATCGTTTTGCAGTAGCAATACGACCGAGGTTTGGATCGATTTCGCCAAATCCACACTATCGGGATGGTTCTCTGAATAAAAGATCTGCGTGCCGTGATATTTGCTGTTATCAAATTGGTTCTGATGAATACTGACGACCAGCTGATTCTCCCGCTCATTGAACAGTTTGACGCGGTTATTCAAATCGGATACCTTTTTCTCGCGCAGTGTATCGGCGTCATCCGAGTACACAGAAACATCATCCCTGCGCACCTCTTTGACCGTATATCCGCTCAATCTGAGGATATCAGCGGCTTTTCGGGCGATATCCAGATTGATATCCTTTTCTACAACACCGCCTGCCTGAGCGCCGCCGTCCTCTCCCCCATGTCCCGCGTCGATCATGATCGTCGGTAACGACGATAACTCCACATCACGCGATACCAGCTTAGCGATATTGGAAAAGGACGAGATCATCACCAGTATCATGATCAGCAGGATCGCGCCGAACGCCAGCAGATAAACGGTTCTCAGTTTCATACACATCACCCGTTGATATATATGACCGATCACATGATATTATTATATTTCCAAATACGATATCCGTCAATATACGAGCGTGAAATAATGCCTTTTCAGTCACCTTGTTCAAATCTGTTCCTCAGTTTACCGAGCGCTTTTTTCTCGATGCGGGAGATATAAGAGCGGGAGATGTTCAGCCGCTTTGCCAGCTCTCTTTGCGGCAGCGGATCAACGCCCAGTAAACCGTATCGATAGATGATGATCTCGCGTTCCCGATCCGTGAGTGTTGTGTCGATATACCGCTGTAACACCTGCAAATTCAGCTTGGTATCGATGTCGTCATCGATATTACTGTCATCCGCCAGAATATCCATCAACGTCAGCGGATTTCCGTCCTTATCGGTATCGATGGTATCGTTGAGCGATACATCCTGAGCTGATTTTCGCAGGTTCCGAAAATGCATCAGGATCTCGTTTTCGATACAGCGTGACGCATAACTCGACAGCTTGATATTCTTGTCGATGTCATAGGTGTTGATCGCCTTGATCAGTCCGATCGTACCGATCGAAACCAAATCATCCTGACCGCTCGAATTCTGATAATACTTTTTGATGATATGCGCGACAAGTCTGAGGTTATGCTCCACCAGAACGTTCCGCGCGTTGATATCCCCATTCGCCGCTTTTTCAAGGTATTCCTTTTCCTGCGATTTCGTCAAAGGCTTCGGAAAGCTCTCACTGTCGGCGATATGCAGGATAAATAAAAAGATGTATTGACTCAAATAAGATAAAAAAGAAAACATAAAAACACCTCTTGATAAATGTATTCAAGAGGTGCCGTTATTTTGCCTGTCTTATTCCGCGTTACCGAATTCCTGCAGTCGCAGATCTTTGTTGTGTTCCAAAGCCCAGTCGATGCTCCATTCCGAGCGGAACAGCAGTAGCTTATTTTCTTTAAAATCAGCGACGACCTTGGTATCGGACGCAAGATCCAACGCCTTATAATCACTGTCGGAAGTGATCCATCGGATAAACTGATACGGAGTGCTTTCCAAGATGATATCGACATTGTATTCGTTTTCCAGCCGATACTTGAGAACGTCAAATTGAAGCACGCCGACAACGCCGACGATGACCTCTTCCATACCGGATTCCGGTTCATGGAAGATCTGGATCGCACCTTCCTGCGCGATCTGATTCATTCCTTTGACAAACTGCTTACGTTTCATGGTATCTTTCTGGCGAACCAGAGCAAAGTGTTCGGGCGCAAAGGTCGGGATGCCCTTGAAGGCGAACTTTTGCCCGGGGGAAACGATGGTATCGCCGATCGAAAAGATACCGGGGTCGAACACGCCGATGATATCGCCCGCAAAAGCCTCATCGACGACCTCGCGCTCCTGCGCCATGATCTGCTGCGGCTGAGAGATCTTCATCTTGCGATCTCCCTGCACATGATAGACGTCCATATTCTTATCAAATCTGCCGGAACAGATACGCATGAACGCGACACGATCGCGATGCGCTTTGTTCATATTCGCCTGGATCTTAAAGACAAAAGCGGAGAAGAAATCCGAATCGGGCGCAATCATCTCGCCGCCTGCTTCTCTCGGAAGCGGTCCGGTCGTCAGATCAAGGAATTCCTGTAAAAACGGTTCTACGCCGAAATTGTTCAGCGCCGATCCGAAGAATACAGGCGTCAATTCACCCTTACGAACGAGATCGAGATCAAACTCATTACCCGCGCCGTCGAGCAGATCGATATCATCAAACAGCGCGTCCTTCTGTCCGTAAAACAGCTTGCTGTCAAGATCGGGATCGTCCAGCGACAGCTCGACCGTCTCGACCTCCTGCTGACCGTTGTTCGGGATATAGGAAAGGATCTTTTTAGATTTTCTGTCATAAACGCCTTTGAATTCCTTACCGGAACCGATCGGCCAGTTCATCGGACAGGTATTGATTCCGAGAACATTCTCGATATCCTCCAAA
>OMTA01000275.1 GCA_900313895.1 uncultured Eubacteriales bacterium
CTTATGGAAGGTACGCTCCTTGCCTCTCGGATAGAATAAACTGAAATCCATGCCCTCACCTCCTGTGAGTATAGTCCTATTATAACAAAGGAAGGATCGGTTGTCTATGAAAAAAGCGAAACGCTTTTTCAATTGACAGTGGACAATGGAAAATGGACAATTAATGGTGGGCTTTGCCCACACCCGGTTGATAAATTGACAGTTGACAATGGAGAGTTGACAATTAAGGGCGAACTAAGTCCGCGCGGGATTCCTGAATAAGATTGAAGTTTGAGGATAAAAATAGAATCCAAAAGCCGTCAGGCTTTCCCGAAATTGTCAATTCTCAATTGTCAATTCTCAACTCTCCCGTATTTGGTCTTGCATTATCCCGACAGATGTGTTACAATAGCTGTAATTGGAGGTGTTTGTATGCTCGATAAGACTATGATATTCTCCCTGGGAGGCAACCGCGATGATGAAATCAAGGCGGCTTTGACCACGGTATATGACGCGCTGCGGAAGAAGGGCTATAATCCCATCAACCAGATCGTCGGCTATATCCTCAGCGAGGACCCCACCTATATCACGACATACGACAACGCTCGTAATATCATCAGCAAGATCGACCGTGACGACCTGCTCGAGGCGATGGTCAAGTCTTACCTCAATATCTAAGCTGATATTTTCATATTGAAAGCCGGTTCGACCGGCGTATAGAAAGGAATGGATTCTTTGGCTGAAAAGGAATTTTCGACCTATAAGGGCAAGCCTTTGGTTCGTTGCGGCGATGAACTGTACTACGGCAGCATGGATCAGCGCTTTGTCATCAGGATGCAGATAAAATCCAAGAAGGAAGTCAACGGGCTTGAGATCGCCGACAAGGTCGCGATCCAACTCCTCTGTACCGATCCCGACTTAAGCCCCCGCAAACAGCTGGTCAAATCCAGCGAGAAGAACGGGCTGTATCTCGCGCTTGATATCGCCGACGTATGGCTGGAGCGCGCGCTCAAATCATAAGCAGTATTTACCGCCTCCTTTTTTTGGGAGGCGTTTGCTTTATATCTATGAAGGAGGTCATTATGCAAAAGGTTTGTGATTTTTTGAAGGAAGCTGTCACCTATTATCTCGCGACAGTCGAGGGCGATCAGCCGCGCGTCAGCCCCTTCGGCACCGCTCATATCTTTGACGGAAAGCTCTATATCCAGACGGGTAAGGCGAAGCCTGTCGCACAGCAGCTCATGGCGAATCCCAAGGCGGAGATCTGTGCCTTCAAGGACGGCGTATGGCTGCGCGTCAGCTGTGAGCTGATCGAGGACGACCGCTTTGAGGCGAGAAAGTCCATGCTCGACGCCTATCCGGAGCTCAGAGCGATGTATGACGAGAACGACGGCAATACGATGGTGCTGTATATGAAGGATGCGACCGCGACGTTCAGCTCCTTTACCGACGCGCCCGAGGTCATCACATTTTAATCATCCGGCATACGGAGACGGACGAAAAGTCTGTCTCCTTTTTCTTTTTCGTCGCATTTTCTCTTGCCTAAGCGGTCAAAACCTGCTATGATAAGTATATCTATGGAGAAAACTGTTTTCAAGGAGCAGAGGGGAAAGCGTTATGTATTGTTATCACTGTATGAATGAGATCCCGGGCGGCGGCTTCTGTACGCACTGCGGCGCGCCGACTACGCCCGAGACAGTCACCCATCATCTGGTTCCCGGCACCGTTTTGTGCAACAAGTACGTCGTCGGCAATTCGCTGGGCGAGGGAGGCTTCGGCATCACCTATATCGGACGCGACCTCAACCTCGACGTCAGGGTCGCCATCAAGGAGTATTATCCCGTCGGTTATGCCGGCCGCAACAATACCCTCAATAACGAGATCACCCCCTCCTCCGATAAGCAGAGGGATGTGTTTGAAAAGGGAAAACAGCGCTTTTTGCAGGAGGCGAGAAGCCTTGCGCGGTTCTCCAATGAAAAGGGCGTTGTGCTGGTCAGAGATTACTTTGAAGCGTGCGGCACTGCCTACATCGTCATGGAGTACCTCGACGGTATCACCCTGCAAGAGTATTTGAGGCAGCATAAGACCATCGACGCGGATAAGGTTTTCCGCATGATGTTGCCGATCATCACGTCGCTCGAGCATATCCACAAAGAGGGCATCATCCACCGCGATATCAGCCCCGATAATATCATGTATATGCACGATGGGTCGCTGAAGTTGATGGACTTTGGTTCTGCACGGTTTTTCACCAACGGCGAAAAGGAGATGTCCGTGCTGGTCAAGCAGGGCTACGCTCCCGAGGAACAGTATCGCAGAAACGGCGCGCAAGGCCCGTGGACGGACGTCTACGCCCTGTGC
>OMTA01000174.1 GCA_900313895.1 uncultured Eubacteriales bacterium
CTCTCCTGTCCCTTGACGTCGGCAAAATCCGGCAGCGCCTCCTGCAGGTTCATGCCCCATGAGATATCGCCCGCGAGCACGACCGTATCCTCCGGCGCGATCAGACGGCATTCGTCGAACGAGGCGGCCAGCAGCCCGCTCAGGACGACACTCCCGATCAGCAGTAATGACCGATCGTTTCAAAAAGCTCGCAAAGCCTACAGCCATCATTTTGGCTATAGGCTTTGCTTATTTACTGATACATGAGCTGACCGGCTTTTCGCTGTTCTGCCCGATCTACAAGGTGTTCGGACTGTATTGTCCCGGATGCGGCACAAGCCGAATCTTCTTCCATTTGGCGCGCTTCGAGATCCTCGAGGCGTTCAAATCCAACTGCGTCGTATTCTGTATGCTGCCGATCGCGCTCATCATGGCGCTGTACCACGCCTACCGCTATCTTCGCTACGGATCGGCGCCGCTGAGCAAAGCCGAGCATATCATCCTCTACACGGCGATCGCGATACTGATCCTGTTCGGGATCGTCCGCAACATCTGGCGGATCGATTTCCTGGTCCCGTCATAAGCATTCTTCCCTCCGCATAAACTGAAGCGGAGGGATTTTTTATGATTACCGCGTTCCATCTTCAAGACCGAACATCCAAAGGGCCGAAAGCCATGCTCAACCTCTTTCGCCGCAACCGCATCCGCGTCGAGCATCTCTACTGCGATTCCGTCGCGCTGAAAAGCATCACCTACGAGCAGTTCCGCGGACGCGTAAACTGGACGAGTGTCGATCGTTTCATCACCGGCCACCGCAACCGGATCCTCTGCCGCGAGGATACCGTTCTGCCTACGGAACGCGGCTATCGGCGATTCGAATCCGACGAACTGCGCCTGCGACTGTGCGAGAACGCCGCGTTATACCTATTGCGGAATGTCGATCATGACAACATCAGCGTCGTCCTGATCGATGATTCCGGCGAGCACGCGGGACTATGCCCATACCTTTCTGACGAGACCGACCGCCTGACCGTCGCGACCAAAACGCCCCGCCTCTATCTCGGTGAAGCGGATCGCCTGCTGCGCGAGACCGGCGCCGTACTCACCGTCAGCAAGAGCCTCACCCCGATGAAAACCGCCGATCTGATCATCGCCCCCGCGCCCCTGACGCGCGACCTGCATTGTCCCGAAGACGCCGTGATCCTCTCCGCTTTCGCGCCTACCGTCGCCCAGAACGCCCCGGTCATCCACGACTACAGCTTCGATCTGCCGGAGAAGTACGCCGCCCTCAAGCCCGATTATCTGGACGAGATGTATTTTGCATCCGCGGTGTACGTCCTCGCCGGCGCGCATGAGCTGGGATCCTCCATCTTCCGACGCTGTTCGGACGGCGCCACCATCCATACCCGCCAAAGCCTCGTCGAACAGCTCCGACGCCGCGTGAGCAACCCCGCGCCGTAACCGTTAATCCCGCGCCGAAAAACCGCGATTCCTCTCGCCGCAAAGCGCTAATCCGTCCTTGACATCATGCCCCAAAAGGAATATAATACATCATGTATGCGAATGTCCATTTTAATAAGAAAGGAATCACGATTATGGCTAAACAGGTTATGGTAACCGCCGAAGGCTTAAAACAGCTCGAAGAAGAGCTCGATTACTTAAAAGGCGAAAAAAGAAAAGAAATAGCGGAAAAAATCAAGGTAGCCCGTTCCTACGGCGACCTTTCCGAGAACAGCGAGTACGACGACGCCAAAAACGAACAGGCGATCCTTGAGGCGCGCATCGTCACCATCGAGGCGACCCTCAAAAACGCTGTGATCATAGATGAAGACAGCATCACCAACGAGCATATCCATATCGGCTCCAAGGTTCGCATGGAGAACATCTCCATGGGTCGCGAGGTCGAGTACAAGATCGTCGGCTCCAACGAGTCCAACCCCTCACAGGGCAAGATCTCGGACGAGTCCCCTGTCGGCATGGCGCTTCTCGGACACGCTGTCGGCGACGTCGTCGAGGTCGAGACGCCCTCCGGCGTGATCGGCTTCAAGGTGCTGGAGATCTCCCGCTAAATCGCATCCTACGGCAAGTATCAACAAGAGGTTATTATGGAACAAAACTTAAATGAAATCTTAAAGCTCAGGCGCAGCAAGCTCGCCGCTCTGCAGGAGGCGGGCAAAGATCCCTTTGTTATCACCAAATACGACCAGACCCATCATTCTGCCGATATCAAGGAGAATTACGATGAGCTGGAGGGCAAGACCGTATCCATCGCCGGCCGCATGATGTTCAAGCGCGTCATGGGCAAAGCGTCCTTCTGCAATATCCAGGACTTAAAGGGCAGCATCCAGGCGTACGTCGCGCGCGACGTGATCGGCGTCGAGCCCTATATGGACTTCAAAAAGTACGATGTCGGCGATATCATCGGCATCAAGGGCGAGGTTTTCAAGACCAAGACCGGCGAGATCTCCGTCCACGCTTCTGAGGTCACCCTGCTTTCCAAATCCCTGCAGATCCTTCCCGAAAAGTACCACGGCCTGACGGATACCGATACCCGTTATCGCCAGCGCTACACCGATCTGATCATGAACGCCGATGTCAAGGATACCTTCATCAAGCGTTCTAAGATCATCGCCTCTATCCGCCGCTTCCTTGACGACCGCGGCTTCATGGAGGTCGAGACCCCCATGCTGGTCCAGAACGCCGGCGGCGCCGCGGCGCGTCCCTTTGAGACCCACTTCAACGCTCTCGACGAGGACTTAAAGCTGCGCATCTCTCTCGAGCTGTATTTAAAGCGCCTGATCGTCGGCGGACTTGAGCGCGTCTACGAGATCGGCAGAGTATTCCGCAACGAGGGTCTGGATACCCGCCACAATCCCGAGTTCACCCTGATGGAGCTCTATCAGGCATATACCGATTACCACGGCATGATGGATCTGACCGAAGCGATGTATCGCCATGTTGCCGAGGAGGTCAACGGCACACCCGTGATCACCTACGGCGAGCATACCATCGATCTCGGCAAGCCCTTTGCCCGCGCGACCATGGTCGATCTTGTCAAGCAGTACGCATCGATCGACTGGAGCGAGGTCAAGGATACCGCCGACGCGAGAAAGATCGCGGACAAGCTCCATGTCGAGTATGAGGATCGCCACGAAAAGGGCGACATCCTCAGCCTGATCTTTGAGGAGTACGTCGAAGAGCACCTGATCCAGCCGACCTTCGTCATGGATCACCCGATCGAGATCTCCCCCCTGACCAAGAAAAAGCCCGAAGACCCCGCCTACGTCGAGCGCTTCGAGCTGTTCATCAACGGTTGGGAGATGGCGAACGCCTACTCTGAGCTCAACGACCCGATCGACCAGCGCGAGCGCTTCAAAGCGCAGGAGGCGCTGCTCGCGAAAGGCGACGACGAGGCTAACACCACCGACGAGGACTTCCTCAACGCCCTCGAGATCGGTATGCCCCCCACAGGCGGCATCGGCTACGGCATCGACCGCCTCGTGATGATCCTCACAAACTCCCCCGCCATCCGCGACGTCCTGCTCTTCCCGACAATGAAATCCTTAGATAAGTAATACCCCAAAACCCCAGTGTTTATGCGGGTTTCGAGAGTTGCGATGTCTCGGATTTACGCCATTTACGCCAAACTTACGCCAAACGGTGCAGAAAGTTGTGCAGAGCGAAAACAATCGCATATTTTAATGAATTTGACCTTGATGGATTTATTTCATCAAGGTCTTTTTTGTTTATCGGATAGACAAATCTAAGCAGAAATGATATAATCATAGAAAGATAAATCGGAATGTATGGGGATGTTGGTTTGAACGAAGTGAAAAGAATAGACATCAATCACTATTTCATAGAAAAAGGAACCGGGGAACCGCTTATTCTGCTTCATGGAAACGGAGAGAATTGCGGCTACTTTCAGGGACAGATCGACGCGTTCTCT
>OMTA01000184.1 GCA_900313895.1 uncultured Eubacteriales bacterium
GTGATCGTATTCATAGTCGTTCCTTTCTGCAAGGAACGCACTCGCGGCAGATGCTCCTACTGCGTAAAAGGCACGCAGGCAGACGATGTCCACACGGAATACAGCCGCGGTCTGTACAGACCACAAGTCCTACTGCATTTCGTTATGAGCATCTGTCCGCCAATGCGCGCCTTGACTAACAAATGTGATTTTTTTATGCTGCGGCATAAGAATAGCCGGATGCATACAGAGGGAGAACATACAGCTTGGTCTGCCGTCCACAGGGTATAGCTGTGGCATATAAGCTGTATGATTATCCGTTGCCGTATGCATCCGGCATTGAAATGTTGTTTACAGTCCTGTAGGCTGATGCCTGTCCTTGACTGTGTCTATATCATAACATATCCGAATCTTCTTTTACATACATAAAAAATGGGGGCTGTTTTTTATGCACTGTGCTTGTATCGCTCTCTTGCATTAGTCCGTAGTTGTTCGCATTATCTAAATTAAATGGATATTCTATGAACATTCTATTTCTAAACTGTTTCAAAAACGCAAATCGCCCCCATTTTTTCCGGGGGCTGCATAAAATTATTTCATGGTATAAAAAAGGAGGCCCGAAAGCCTCCTGAAAATGTCGTTTTTACATACTTTTCTTAGCGTACCGTTTCTTTTCCTCACAGTCTCTCGTCCACGGCGTAAAGCCTTCTGCCTTCAGCAGATCATTTATCTGGAATACATTTGCCTTCGGCATCAGCTCGAATACAGTCACATACAGCCTGTGCGCTGGATTGCTCATATCAAATTCTACTTTTGCCTTCTGCATAAGGTCGATACGGAATGACTCCTCAAGTTCCAAAGCAACACAGAACGCCAGCACCGTTTCAAGCTTCACTTTCTTGCCGCTGCGCATCTTGTTGACAGTGTTCACGCCCATACCGCTGCGGTCTGCGACCTGATCTGAGGTAACACCGCATCTTTCCATATGGAATCGCACCGCCTTGCCGAATTCGTTGACTTTTGAAGGTTTAGCGAGCTTATCGTTTTCTTCAGATATCTCATACATTGCCATGCGGATCTTCTTTCGCTGCTCATCGCTGAACGAACGATTCTCAGCTGTGATCTCTGTCAATTCGTCCTTATGCAGTTCGCCATAGGTATAGCTGTAGTCAAATTCTGCATAGACACGTTTGAAATCCAGACAGCACTCTGCCATATGATGTCTTGCATACTCGGTCAAGCCCATAGCGATGCCGTGTTCCTTGCGGATATACTTGTCGCTGTTGATGACAACATGACCGTCCAGATAGATGAACTTCTTGGAACGGACAAGCTCTGCGAAGGTATCACAGGATGCAAATACATCGGAGATGTGTCGGAACGACAGTGTATAGGTGTAATCCTCCGGGAATCTCAGCTCTACATCGTAGTCCTCGACATATCCTGTTGTGTTGTAGACATACACACCGCGTACTTCAGGCCACCCCAGTTCAATGATACGCTTCTTCGCAGCATTGCGGGATACTCCAAACTTCCATTTTACAAGATCAATCAGTTCTCTGTAATCGTCCCAATCAGGCTCGCCGGGGAGCTTCTCAAAGAAGTTCAGAATGACCTCAGACGCTTGTTCCTCCGGCATCTGAATGAAGCGCGGAATCGCATTTGCCTGTGTCTCCATCCATTTCAAACAGCAACGCTGTGTTTTGGAGTAAAAGTAGTCATTGAACTCCGGCATCTTCCTGCCGACCATTTTCCGATAATAGCTCTGCAGCTCATAGAACAGGTTGTGAAGGTAAGCGTGAACGCACTCATGAATAATAGCGTTCTGAGCTTCTTCCTCCTCCAGAGACTCATCCACAAGGATCGTAGGACCGCCAATTTTCATTTTGATCGCTTTGCCGTCCTTATCATAGACGGTCGTATCCCGCTTATCAAGGATCAGCTTGGACTTGACCTTGCCGTTTTTTGAAAGGCGGGCATACTTTATGTCAAGGCCCATAAACCTCGCAATCACAAATGTATTGATGCAACCTGGATAATTCGATTTATATGGATAAAAGCCGTCAAATATTTCCTGAGCTATGCTCTCAAAATCCTTCTTTGAAAGGATAGGCACCAGAAATTCATCCAGAGGATTATTCAGTCGGATAAACTGCCCGTTGTACAGTTCTGCATCACACAGAAAATCTGATACGCTGTTGGAGCAGTAATAACCGTGTACGATATATTTCTGACACTGCCTGTACCCGTTCATATCGAACACGACATTGCAGATCACATACATATCAAAGGAATCGTGGTCTATGCGGTCATATCTGCCTTCCTCTATGATGACAGTTTCGATATCGGCATCACTCGGAACACCCCACGGCAGCGGGAGCTGACGATAGTAGTGTAGTTCACGGATATGCCGACCATACTCCAATGTGTAGTTCCATTTGAGAAAATCGGTGAAGGACACGATCTCCGGAAGTTCCCCATGCCAGTCCGGGTTACGGATCACTTTGTACTGCCCCGGATGCAGCTTGTCGGGAATGGTGAGAAATGGTCCTCTGTCAAGATATATAGTCATTTACGCCCTCCTGTTTCGCAACTTGTGTTTCTATGATACTGTCCCTATCTCTTGTTCTGTATTTCTCTATCTTTCGTGGCGAAGTGGGTTGATGGCGAAGCGGTACCCTGCACGACTGCTGCCCCGTCTGCCACACACCTTAAGGCGGACTGAGGTATCATTTTTCCGTAGGCCGGATACCGACATTAACATATTACATCATTATCACGAAAATGTCAATAGAAAATATGCTTGACATTTTCGTGATGATGTGATATACTAAACACAAAGACGGCATGACAGCTAGAGTTTTCATACTCCGGAGCAGAATGCCGACAGGGAAACTTTGTAGGGCTGCACAATTATTTTACAGAACATTTGTTTGATTTGTACATTGATGGATCCGGCAGCCCGATCAATACCATATTGGCTGTGAAAGGAGTCTATTATGGGAGCTAAGAAAAAGACAGGTGAACCGACTTCTGCTGCATTTAATGTGACAAAGCAGGAGGAGGTCGTCAAAAAGGAAATACACATTGTAGGACAGCGCGTAAAATACTACCGTGAGAAAAAGCATATAGAGCAGATGGCGCTTGCAGAGATGCTCGGCGTCAAGTCAAATGCCATCAGCAACTGGGAGCACGGCAGAACACGCCCTGACCTCGACCAGATTCCGAAGATATGCAAGGCTCTCGGGATCGGATTCTACGAACTGTTCGGTGTTGACGACCCGCTTCGTACCTTTACAGCAAAAGAACGCGCTATTATTGCGGATTACAGATATCTGAATGACCAGAACAAGTCCGTATTCAATGCAGTGCTCGACACACTGGCAGAAAGACAGCGTGCGGAGGAGTGCCCGCCTATCACAAAACTCATCAAGTTTCAGAAACAGCTGGCCGCAGGTTTCGATGTTTCTGCTGATTTTGATGATGAGGGTGAGGATATCTATCTCTATTCATCGGAAGAAGTTGACAGTGCTGACTGTGTATTTACTGTCAGCGGCAACAGTATGGAGCCGGAGTATTATGACGGTGATCTTGTTTTGGTACGGCGTTATCCCGGCTGCGGAAAGCTGAAGCCCGGAGATGTCGGAGCATTCATGGTCGGAAATGAGACATACATCAAGGAATACCAGAAGGACGGACTGCATTCGTATAACGAGAATTATGATACCATGCACTTCAATTCTGATGAGCATGTTATCCTGATCGGCAAGGTCATGGGTATTGTTGAAGAAAAGGAC
>OMTA01000033.1 GCA_900313895.1 uncultured Eubacteriales bacterium
CGCCCGAGCTTACTCTGCAAGTCCTCCTTGACCTGCATCGCGTGGTAAGCGGTGTCGCGCATCGAGCGGGACACATGGATCGCGCCGGCGTCGCGGAGATGGCGACGTATCTCACCCATCACCATCGGCACGCCGTAGGTGGAAAAGCGGACGTCCAGCGACGGATCGAAGTTGTCGATCGCTTTGATCAGCCCGACTACACCGACCTGAAAGAGATCATCCATGGTCTCGCCGCGACCGGAAAAGCGCTGGATCACGCTCAGCACCAGCCGCAGATTGCCGTTGATCATTTCCTCGCGCGCTTGTTTGCGCTCTGCGGGCGAGCCTGTCCGCATCCTTTCGAACAGCTCGCGCTTTTGCGCCTCGCTCAGCACCTTGAGCTTCGAGGTGTTCACGCCGCAGATCTCAACCTTGTTATACTGCAAAAAATCCCTCCGCAACAATACTGCTCTTAGTATTGCCGCAAAGGGAAGAGTTCATACATCAATTGACAGTTGACAATAGGCAATTGACAATTTTGGTCGAGAAGAAAAGCCGGCGCAAACAAAAGCTACGCCGACCCGATTATAATTTGTATCAGTCATCACTCTTACAGGTTTTGATAATACTGGTTAAAATTCGTTCCAATTCTGCACAGTTTAATGATAATGCCGAGTACTCTCTGTCACTGATATATCCAGTTGCATTCAGCAATTTTAACCAATAACGGGTCTCAGCAGATTCCTTCAATGCAATTGATAGTTTCGATACAAAATCCGCCTTGCTCTGTGCTTGCTGCGATTCTGCAACATTTGCTCCGATACTGGTACCGGCGCGCAGCAATTGCTTGCTCATAGTATACTCTTGTCGATCATTTTGAAGCAATTTGCAAAGATTAACAATGTCTATCGCAAATTGTAAACTCTTATTCTCAATCATATTGTTCCCCATTGAATCACAACCTTTCCGGATAATCGATTAACTATATTCCAAAACGCTTCAGCGTTTCCCGAAATTGTCCATTGTCAATTATCTATTGTCAACTGTTTTGTGTTGCTCTCAACGGCGGAAAGTTTGCGGCTGATCTGGCGGGAACGCACACCGACGAGCTTGTCCAGCTCCTTATTTGCCTGATCGATACGCTGTTGGGTAAGGGTCAGGACTTCGTTGAACTTATCGAATTCGTTCTTGACCGAACCGAGGATCTCCCAGACCTCTGCGGATCGCTTCTGCACGGCGAGGGTCTTGAAGCCCATCTGAATGGAGTTGAGCAGCGCCGCCATCGTGGACGGGCCGGCGATATTCACCTTGTAGTCGCGCTGCAAAACCTCGACCATGCCGCGGTTGACGACCTCGCTGTACAAGCCCTCAAACGGCAGGAACATGATCGCGAACTCGGTGGTATCGGGCGGGTCGATATACTTATCATGGATATCCTTCGCCTCGCGACGGATGGTGTTCATCAGCACCTTCGCGGCGGCGTCCACCGCATCCTTGGAGCCGCTGTCATAGGCGTCGCGCAGGGCGGCGTAGGTATCTCCGGGGAACTTTGCGTCGATGGGCAGCCAGATAAAGCCGTCGTCGGTCGCGGGCAGCTTGATTGCGAATTCGACCACCTCGCGGGAACCTTTTTTGGTACAGACATTGGTCTCATATTGCTCGGGGCTGAGGATCTCTTCGAGAATACTGCCGAGTTGGATTTCACCGACGATCCCGCGCGTCTTGACGTTGGTCAGCACCTTTTTCAGATCGCCGACACCGTTCGCCAGGCTCTGCATCTCACCCAGGCCCTTATAGACCTGCTCCAGCCGTTCGTTGACCAGCGAGAAGCTGCGGTTCATCTTCTCCTCCAGCGTTTTCTGGAGCTTTTCATCGACCGTGGTTCGCATCTCGGAGAGCTGCTTATTGTTATCCTCGCGGATATCCGCCAAGCCCTGCTCGGTCGTGCGGCGGATGTTCTCGAGCTTTTGCTCATTCTCCAGCGAAAAGGTCTGGATTCGCTGCTCCATATGGCCGAGCTTTTCGCTCTGTGAGGAGGCGATCATCTCGCCCATGTTCTTGACAGAGCTTTGGTTAGCGGCGATGATATCGCGGCTGAAGCGGCTGAGAGCCTCGCTGTCGGACTGATTCTTCTTCGGAATGATAACGATCGCGGCGATCCCGACGATGATCGCGATCACGCCCAAAATCGCCAGCAGGATAAATTGATACAGTTCCATAAAACACCTTCTAATAATTAGGAATTTGGAGTAAGGAATTAGGAATTGAAGCACGGTTAACGCTTCATCTGCTTCGCGCAAAACTCCATAATTCCTGATTCATAATTCCTAATTATTATACACCCTGCACGGCTATTTGTCAAACTATTGTTCTAAAATCCGTCATCACGATCTTCTCACAGTTTTTCGGTGAATAGACAAACCGGTCGATATGTCCGTCGGTGATATAATACCGCGGTTTTTCGATCGCGGGCGGCTGTTCAAAGGTATCGATGATGATGAGCTTGATCTTCATGCGGTCGGGGATGATGCTCTTGATGTACACGCTCGCGGCTGAGCCGACCTTCAGGTTATCCCGCAGCTCCGCTAAGCCCGCGAGGTTGGGGCGCAGTTCGACAAACGCGCCGTAGTTCTCCACAGATCGGATCACTCCCGCGACGGTCTCGCCGACCGAAAAATCAGCCGCGTTCTGCTCCCATGTACCGAGCAGTTCCTTGTGGCTTAAGGTGATGCGTGCATCAACGCGCGACTTGATGACAGCGAAGATATCCTGACCGACCTTGAAACGCTCGTCGGGATGCTCGATGCGTGACACGGAGATCGTATCGATCGGCATGAGCGCAACCACCCCGCATCCGATATCGCAGAACGCGCCGAACGGCTCGAGATGGGTCACCTTTGCTCTGATGACGTCGCCCTGAGAGAGCGTGCCGACATACTCCTTGATACAACGACGCTGGGCTTTGGCGCGCGAAAGGATCGCAAGCTCTCTGCCCTTTGCGTCCGTCACGATTTCACTGACGACGAAGCATACCACCTTGCCGACGCGCGAGATCACGGCGATGTCCCTGACCGTTCCCTCGCGGATACCGACCGCACCTTCCTCCCGCGGGATGAATCCGCGCATACAGCCCAGATCCACGCTGAGGTTATGCTCGCTGTCACACATCACCGCCCTTGCCTCCAGGATCTCGCCTCGCTCCATCGCTTCTATGATTCCATGCGGCGAGCTGAGCCGCTCGATATTGGCGGCGGTGCCGATTCGCTTTCCCTCGGGCAGATATTCTGTCATTTATGTCCCTCCTGCGCTTTTTCATAGTACAAATCTATGAATCCGCGCGCCGGGTTATGACTGAACGCTGTTCAAGGGCGCATTTGTTAATTGTTAAAAAACCGTAAATCGGCGTATGGGCTATTGAAAATAGGAATAAAAAGTATTACAATAGTAGCGTTAATCACAGCCGCTCCCTACAGGACAGGCTGAAAAAAGAAAGGAAAAGACGATGAAAAGAATCTTATCTATCGTGCTGTGCGTGTTGATGATCGCGTCCGTTCTGGTCGGCTGCGGCAAAGAGGTCGTATCCTCCGGCACCACCAAGAAAAGCGGCGGCGGCTCCGACACGGCTACACAAGCACAATCCGACGATAACAAAACAACCGGGAAAGGTGATTTTAGCATGGTATTATCCGGAAGCATCAAAAACCTCAGCGAGGTCCCCGCAGCGGATCTCAGCAAGATCGACACAGATTATCAGAGCGCCGCTCCCAAGAAGGGCGACGTCGTCGCGGTACTGCACACCAGCTACGGCGACATCAGTATGAAGTTCTTCCCCGAGGTAGCGCCCAAGGCGGTCAACAACTTCATCGCGCTTGCAAAAGCGAAGAAATACGACAACACCATCTTCCACCGCGTGATCGAGAACTTCATGATCCAGGGCGGCGACTATACCAACTTTGACGGTACCGGCGGCGAGTCTATCTACGGCGAGAGCTTCGGCTATGAGATCAGCGACTATGTCCTGAACACCCCCGGCGCTGTCGCGATGGCTCACAGCTCGATGCCCGATTCCAACGGATCACAGTTCTACATCAACCAGGGCAACAACGACTGGCTCAACGGCGACTACACCGTTTTCGGTCAGGTATACGACGGCATGGACGTTGTCAACAAGATCGCCGCTTGCGAAAAGAACGGCGAGAGCCCCGTCGAAAAGATCACCCTCAAATCCGTAGAGATCAAAACATATTAAGGCTTCCCCCGGGGGAAGGCTTAAGGAGGTTCCCATGGACAGACCTGTTGTCGCAATTATGTATGACTTTGATAAAACCCTCTGCACTAAGGATATGCAGGACTACGGTTTTATCCCCAGCCTGAATATGCAGCCCTCTGATTTTTGGGAAAAGACCAACGCCTTCGGTACGGCGACAGAGATGGACAGCGTTCTCGCCTATCTCTACACGATGATCATCGAGCGCCGCCGCATTGGCAAGCCCGTCACCCGCGAGAGCCTCATCGACTGCGGCAGGAACATCGAGCTGTATGAAGGGGTCGATAAATGGTTCGACCGCATCAACCTCTACGGCGCGGCACAGGGCGTCGCTGTCGAGCACTATGTCATTTCATCGGGGCTCAAAGAGATCATCGAAGGCTCCGGGATTGCGGACAAATTCACCAAGATCTATGCCTGCGAGTTCTGCTATGACGAGGACGGCTCCGCTATCTGGCCGAAGACCGCTGTCAACTACACCAACAAGACCCAATTCGTCTATCGTATCAACAAGGGCGTTCTGGATATTGCTAACGACGTCGATCTCAACCGCTCGATGCCCGAGGACGACAAGCGCGTCCCCTTCACCAACATGATCTATATCGGCGACGGACTTTCCGACGTGCCGTGCATGAAGATGATGAAGGCGTACGGCGGAACGGCGATCGCGGTGTATCAGGAGAACAACAAGAGCAAGGTCGAGGAGCTGCTGCTGCGTGACAGGGTGGATTTCATCTTTCCCGCCGACTACAGCGCGGAAAGCCAGCTCAACCACACCGTCCATAACCTGATCAAAAAGATCGCTATCGCCGACGAGTTGACCAAGGAAAACGCCCGCCAGCTCAAGGAGATCCGCTCCTGAGTAAAAGCGATCCGATCATAATTGAACAACATTTAAGAGGGACTGCTTCGGCAATCCCTCTTATCTTTTCAGTGTAGTCGTAGGGGACGGCGCCTCGACGTCCCGCGAGCGCTCTGCGCTCCCTCTCGCACAGCAGGCATTATACTTGTAGGGGAGGGGCTTGCTCCTCCCGAAACCTATCTGTCCGATCCCTTTTCCCGCGAAGCAAATCCACCTAACCGTAGGGACGATCATCGATCGTCCGCAACCTTTCAGTTATATATCTTTCCGCACAGCACATCCACCCTACTATTTGATCCGTCACATTCATCATTTCGTATACCTGATCCCTACACCAGCATCGCGCGGAGCTTTATGAGGATCTTCTTTTCTCTGCGAGAGATCTGCACCTGGGTGGTATCGAGGCGTTTTGCGATTTCGGACTGGGTCTTATGCTGAAAATAGCGCAGGCGGATCAGCTGTCTTTCATCCTCATTAAGACCCTTTATCGCTTCTCTGAGCGAGAGCTTGTCCGTCAGGTCTTCCTCGGGAGAGTCTACCGGGATCTCGATCACCCGCTGCTCGTCGCCCTCATATGACAGCGACAGTGCGCTCTGTGAAGCAGAGAGCGCCTCCTGTGCCTGATACACATCGCATCCCATGCGATCCGCGAGCTGTGCGATACGGATCTCTCTGCCGGTTTCTCTGAGGTATTCATCGGCGATCGCGCGCGCTTTGGTGCTGCGATCCCTTAACGAGCGCGAGAGCTTGACCGTACCGCCTTCTCTGAACAACAGCTTGATCTCGCCGAGGATCACCGGCACCGCGTAGGTCGATAGCTGATATCCGCGGTCGGGATCGAAGCGGTCGATCGCCTTGACAAGCCCCAGACATCCCGCGGAATACAGGTCGTCATAGTCGATGCCCTTTCCGCTGAAACGCTTGGCGCAGGCGTGTACCAAACCGAGGTTCTGCTCGATCAGCTCATTTCTCGTCGTCATACGCGCTGTGGATGATCTTTTCGAGCGTAACGGTCGTCCCTCTGCCGACGACCGATCGCACACGCACACGGTCGGAAAAGCTCTGCATCACGGCGAATCCCAGCCCGGCACGCTCGTCCGTCGAAGTGGTAAAAAGCGGCTCCATCGCCAGTTTGACGTCCTCGATCCCGACGCCGGTATCGCGGATCTTGATGATGACGCGCCGATCCTCAGTGATCTTGGCGTCGATATACACCGTGCCGAGGGTATCGGGATAGGCATGGACGATCGCGTTGGTGACAGCCTCCGACACAGCGGTCTTGATATCCGCGACCTCCGCGACCGTTGGATTCAGCGGCAGGATAAAGGCGGAGATCGCCGCGCGGGAAAATCCCTCGTTATGGCTGACGGACAAAAAGCTGAGCTTCATGTGATTCATCAAATTCATTTCATCACCCCCAAGGATTCGATTCCCGAAAGGGTGATGATTTTTTTGAGGGTCGCGGGGATATTGACGACCTCCAGCCTCCCGCCTAAAAGCGAGATACAGCGATACCGCCCCATGATCAACCCGATCCCCGAGGAATCCATAAAGCTGACCGCTTTGAAGTCGAGAATCAGCACAGCGGGACGCAGGCTCTCGCATTTCATGTCAATCTCGGAACGGATGCGCGGCGCGATATGGTGATCGATCTCACCGTACAGCATCGCCCTCAGCCCGCCGTTTTCGTATGTAAAGTCTACCATATAATTCATACCTTTCTGCACCAACGTAGGGACGACTACCGGTCGTCCGCGGACGAGCCATGCTCGTCCCTACGAAAATAAAACGCCTACACTAATATAGTATTAGCATAGGCGTGAAAAATATGTATTATCTTGTTGTCGAAATCACTTCAGACCGAGGATAACGGGGCGGATCTCGGAGGCAAGGTAGAGAGAGCCGCAGATAAAGACGTCGCCGCCGTAAGAAAGCGCTGTTTGATACGCGTCTTTCGGATGGGCGACCACCTCGACATCGTCGAAGAATTCTTTCAGCCTCTCACCCAGATAGCCTGCCGCCATCGCGCGCGGGTTGCTGATATTGGTCGCGATCACATGGTCGAAAAGTCCCTTGAGCTTTGCGACTCCTTTGACGTCCTTATCGGACAGCATACCGATGATCAGCGTACGGTTATCGGGCGGGGTGAGGGCTTTGACGGTTTTGGCAAAGGCAGCAAGTCCGTTGGGATTATGCGCGCCGTCAAGGATGACCGTCGGGTGTTCCACCAGCCGTTCAAAACGCGCGGGATGACGCACCTTTTTCATTCCTTCCAAAATCGCCTCCGGGGAGATATTCAGCCGGCTTCTGTCGCGCAGGGCTTCTATCGCTGCCAAAGCGCATTTGAGGTTTTCCACCTGATGCTCGCCGATCAGATCGGTGTGCATCTCCCGACCCATATAACGGAAATCGATGCCGCCGAGATTGGCGCGGACATCGTGAACCGTCAGGTTATCGCCGAGGTATAAGGGCGCGCCCAAAGCCTCTGCGGTATCGCGGATAACGCGCATCGCCGCGGGAAGCTGAGCGGTCGTCGCGACGGGTGCGCCGCGCTTGATGATGCCGCATTTCTGGAAGGCGATCTCGCCGATGGTCTCGCCGAGGATCTCGGTGTGATCGAGCGCAATGCGAGTGATCACGGAGCATAAGGGCGAGCGGATCAGGTTAGTGGAATCCAGCAGTCCGCCCATACCGACCTCACAGACAACGATATCGCAGTTCTGCTGTTTAAAAAGATAGAAGCCGACAGCGGTCAGAAATTCAAACTCCGTGATGACGATCTTTTCATCGTGAAGCTCGTCCATGAAGGGCTTCAAGAAGGTCACGGCTTCGGCAAGCGCCTCCTGAGAGATCATCTCGTTATTGATCTGGATGCGCTCGCGAAAATCGACGATGTACGGCGAGATGAACAGACCGACTTTATAGCCCGCCTCCTGCAGAACAAATGACAGCATCGCAGATACCGACCCTTTGCCGTTCGTGCCGGCGATATGGATAAATTTTTGATCGAGCGCCTCGGGGATCCTGTCAAAGAGCTTTTGGACCCTGTCAAGCCCCGGGCGTGAGCCGAAGCGGTCGAGGGAGTGGATATAGTTCAAGGCTTCCTGATAGTTCATCACATCAGCTCCTTATAGATTTCATTCTTTTTCAACCCTGCCATCGCCGCGGCTTCCTTTGCGGCGTCGGTGGGACGCATCCCGCCGTCGATCAGCTTTTCGGCATAGGCGACGGCTTCGTCGAGGGACATTTCGGGCTTCTCCTCTTCCCTGCTGCCTTCGAGGATCAGCACGATCTCGCCCTTGAGAGGGGTCTCGAGGTAGGCGGTCGAGGCTGCCTTGGTCGTTGTGCGGATGATCTCTTCATGCACCTTGGTCAGCTCGCGGGCAATTGTTAATCTGCGATCGCCGAAGGTCTTGTACAGGTCGTCGAGGGTGTTGTTGAGCTTGTGGGGCGCCTCATAAAAAATCATCGTGCGCCGCTCACCCCTGAGGCTCTCGAGGTGTTCCGAGCGGCTCTTTTTGTTGACGGACAAAAAGCCCTCAAAGGTGAACCTGCCGGTTTCCAGACCCGATACGGCAAGCGCCGAGATCACCGCGCTGGGGCCGGGTACGACAACAGTTTTGATCCCCGCTTCCTCGCATTGACGGATCAGATCCTCGCCGGGATCGGAGATACACGGCATCCCCGCGTCGGTGACGATCGCGCAGCTCTCGCCCGCAAGGATCCTGTCGATGATCTTGACGCCCTTGTCATGCTTGTTATGCTCAAAATAGCTGACCATGGGCTTTTTGATTTCGAAGTGGTTGAGCAGCTTCACGGTGACGCGCGTATCCTCGGCGGCGATAAAATCCACCTCTCTGAGCGTTTCCACCGCGCGCGGGGTCATATCGCCCATATTGCCGATCGGCGTGCCGACCACATATAATATCGGTTGTTTATTCATCATAACCATCCTTATAAGATCCGTAGATAGACCGCATCTCCGGGGTAAATCCGTTTTCATCCTCGACGATCAGCGCGGGCTGCACCTCCATATAGCCGTGCTTTGCGCCGCGCTTTGCCTCGATCAGCACCAGCTTCGGCGGCTTGTCAATCCGACCCTGAACCATCCGCAGGCGTTTCGGTTCGAGGTCATACGCCCGCATCGTGCCTAAAAGATCCGTCAGGCGTTCGGGACGCTGGCAGATCACCAGTCTGCCCGAAAACCGCAGCAGCCAATTTGCCGCCGCGCAGACGTCGTCGAGGGTACATTTCACCTCATGGCGGGCGGTCTTTTTACCGTCGTCGGGATTCTCGATCCCCGAGCCGGACAACTTGTACGGGGGATTGCAGACGACCAGATCGGCAGATCCCGCGGGTAGCAGCTCTCTGACGTTGCGGATATCGCCGCGGATCGGATGGATCAACGCGGCGTTTTCGATCCCGTTGAGCAGATTGCGCCGCAGGCTCTCCTGCAGCAGATCGACCGCGTCGTCCTGTATCTCAATTGCGCATATTTCTTTTGGAGAATTATTCTTGATCATCAAAAGAGGGATCGTACCGCATCCGGTACCCAGCTCGACGACGCGTTCGCCGTTCTTTATGCGCGCAAAATCCGCCAGCAGGATGGTGTCGGTCGAAAAGTGGTGACGGTCGCTGACACAGACCTCTACGCCCTCTCCAAGCGGCTCGATACGCATCGAATCCCTCCCTTCTTTGATGGCTTCATTGTAGCATAAACGAGGGATGATGTAAATAGCGAAATCGTCCGACTGTTGCCGCAATTGTTCTCTGTCGATCACTTTCCGCTTCTCGGACAGTTCCTCCGCAGTAGCTCTCAGCCGATCAGCGTTCGCGTTCCGCTCCGCTTCTCGGGAGTAGGAGGGGACCCCACAACGCACCTGCGTTGTGGGGAGAGGAGGAGCCTCTACGCGGTGCGAAGGCATACCGTCAGGTATGCCTGCACAAGCACTGAGAGCGACGACGAGCATGGGTGCTGTTAGCCGATCAGCGTTCGCATTCTGCTCCGCTTCTCGGACAGCACCTCAAAAAAATAACCGAGGACGAATCCTCGGTTACCGTTCATGTGATTTGATTATTCCGCAGCAGGAGCGCCTACGG
>OMTA01000143.1 GCA_900313895.1 uncultured Eubacteriales bacterium
GGGACCTCGGATAGCCGCCCTCGATCTCGAACTTCTCGGTCACGCCGTAGCCGATGCCCATGACCATGCCGCCCTCGATCTGTCCCTCGACAGACTGGATATTGACGGGCGTTCCGACGTCGAACGCGGATACGGCCTTCTTGATCCTGCCGTTGTCATCGAGTACGATAACCTGGACTCCGTAGGAATAGGAGATGTGGCTGACGGGGTTCTCCTTGATCGCGCCGAGGGGGTCGGTCTTGGCGCTGTATTCGCCGAGGAACTCCATGCCCTCGAGGTCTTTGAGGGTTCTGCCCTCTAATGCCGCATTGAGCTTTTCGCCGACCCTGCGCGCCGCTTCGCCGGTCATGACGGTCTGGCGCGAGGCGGTGGAGGTGCCCGCGTCGGGCGTGCGGATCGTATCGGCGGTCTCGTGGATGAACAGCGCCGGGTCAAGTCCCGTGACGTGGCAGATCTCGGTCAGCACCATCTGGCCGATGCCCTGACCCATACACGCCGCGGAGGTGCGGATATGGATCCTGCCGCCCTCGACGGACAAGAGGACGCGTCCGATGTCCTTCTTGCCCATTCCGGTGCCGGAATTCTTGAAGCCGCAGGCAAGTCCGACGTACTTCTCGCTGTAGTACAGATCCTTGACAGCGTCCAGACACGCCGCCATGTTGGTATTGGGATCGGCGGTCTGGCCGTTCGGGAGGATGTCGCCGGGCTTGATCGCGTTGCGGCGGCGAAACTCCCACGGATCGATACCCACCATCTCGGCGAGCAGGTTGATGTTGCTCTCGGTCGCGAAACAGCTTTGGGTCACGCCGAAGCCGCGGAACGCGCCGGAGGGGGTGTTGTTGGTATAGACAGACATCCCGAAGATGTCGATGTTCTGATAGTTATAGGGGCCTGCCGCATGGGTGCAGGCGCGGTGGAGCACAGGCCCGCCGAGGGACGCATAGGCGCCAGTATCGGCGATGATGATGCCCTTCATGCCGGTGAGGATACCGTTCTCGTCACAGGCGGTAGTGAACTCCATCTCCATGGGATGCCGCTTGACATGGTAGTCGAGCGATTCCTGACGGGTGTACTTCACCTTGACGGGGCGCTTTGTCACATATGCCATCAGCGCGGCGTAGGGCTGGACGCTCATATCCTCCTTGCCGCCGAAGCCTCCGCCGACCAACGGAGCGCGGACGTGTACCTTTTCGGGCGGGAGTCCCAGCGCTTTGCTGCACTCGCGCTGAACGTCGTAGATACTCTGGCTGGAGGTGTAGATAAGCAAGCCGTCCTCGCCCTCAGGCGCGGCGACGCAGCACTCCGGCTCCATGAAGCCGTGCTCCTGCCAGGAGGTCTTATACTTGCGGGTCACGACAAACTTCGAGTTTTTGATCGCCTCGTCGGCGTTACCGCGGACAAGGTTCGCGCGACTCATGACGTTGCCGTCCTCGTGGATCAGCGGCGCGTCGCCTTTTAAGGCATCGTAGGGGTTGGTCAGGGGTTCAAGCTCGGTATAATCCACCTCGATGAGGCTGAGAATCTCCGGAAGGCTTTCGGGATTTGTCGACGCGACGATTGCCAGAACGTTGCCGACATATTTGGTGATATCGCCCTCGCCCATCATGACGTCCCAGTCCTGTTTGATGTGACCGATGTTGTTGCAGGGGACATCGTCCTTCAAGAGGATCTCGACACAGTCTTCATGCGTAAGCGCTTTGGTAACGTCGATCCTGTTGATACGCGCGCGGGGGTATTTTGAGTAGAGGCACTTGGCGTAGAGCATACCGTCCATGCGGATGTCGTCCGCAAAAATGCCGGTGCCGTTGACCTTTTCCTTGGCGTCGATACGCTTGGCGTGCTCGTCCATATGGAGCGTGGTCGGAGGCTGAGGGATCGCGCGGTTTTCACGGAAGAAATCCGCCGCCATGAGGATCGCGTCCTCGATCTTTTTGTAGCCGGTACAGCGGCAGAGGTTGCCCCGAATCGCTTTTTTGACATCGGTGCGCGTCGGGTTGAGGTTCTCGTCCAACAGCGACTTTGCCGAGATGATCATGCCGGGGATGCAAAAGCCGCACTGTACCGCGCCCGCTTCGGCAAAACAATGCTCGTACACGCGCATCTCTTCCTCGGGGATTCCCTCGACGGTCAGCACCTTTTTGCCCTCGAGCTTTGAGAGCGATATGACGCACGCCTTGGTCTTTTTTCCGTCGACAAGGACGGTACACGTTCCGCAGACGCCCTCAGAGCAGCCGTCCTTGGTCGCGGTTAGGTTCAGATCGTCCCGCAGAAATCGCAGGAGCTTTTTGTCGTGGGCGGATTCGTAATCCTTGCCGTTGATATTGATTGTATACATAAAAACTCTCCTTAGGCTCCCTTTGGTAAAGGGAGCTGTCGCCGTTCAGGCGACTGAGGAATTGCAGTATTGCCGCCATCGGCGGCCTCCTTATTCCTCCAATGCGTTGATTCTGCCCCACACATGGTGCTCAATATCGCGGCACACATCGGTAAATCTTGTGTGGATATCTCTATTGCTATATCTCAACACTTCGATTCCATGCTGATTAAGATACTTCGTTCTCTCCATATCATATTTTTCAGCCTGTTCTTCATAATGCTGTGAACCGTCTAATTCAATAGCAAGCTTTGCCTTCGGACAGTAAAAATCGACGATATAATCACCTATTATTTTTTGCCTGAGAAAGATGATATCACATTGTTGATGATACAACTTTAAGGAATCATACCAAAGGTGACGTTCTTCTTTGGTCATATTATTTCGCAATTCTTTCGCCAATGGTATGTTGTTCTTGTTATGTGTTCTGTTCATATTCTATTTGGTTGGTCGCTTCGCTCCTATTCATACAATTCCTCAGTCAGCTTTGCTGACAGCTCCCTTTACCAAAGGGAGCCCAGGTAATCGTACAGCAGGTTGGTGATGACGGTGCGGCGATACTCGGCGGACACGCGACCGCGGGTGAAGGTCAGGCTCTCAGAGTACGATTTAACGTACTCATCTATATTTGCCCTGACATCGTCGACAGACTTGCCGATGAGCTTCTCCTCGATCTCCTTGAAGCGTCGGCAGACATCACCGCCGCCGATGAAGGCGGCTGTGAACTGCTCGATAACGCCGTCCTTGACGCTGTAAACGCCGCCGACAGCGACGCGGGAGATCGCGAGGGCGTTTCTGCCGCCGATCTTTTTGTAGTAATACGGCAGAGTGCAGTTCTCTTTCGGGAGCAGCACCTCGACGATCAGCTCGTCGTCACGGATCGCGGTAACGCCGCGGCGGATGCAGAACTCGCCGAGCGGGAGTACTCTCTCGCCGCTCTCGGACAAAAGACGTACACGTCCGTCCAGCGCGAAGCCCGCCATGACGGAGTCCGCTTTATCGGACCCGTTTCCGAGGTTGCCGCCGAAGGTTCCGGCGTTGCGGATAGCGGGCGCGGCGATACGCGACACCGCCTCTTTCATCAAAGCGGGAACAAGGTCGTTTTTCAAAGCCTGTGTAAAGGTGACAGCCGCGCCGATGCGGATATATTCACCGTCGTCCCTGATCTCTTTGAGCTCAGGGATATTGTTCAAAAACAGGAAGGGGATGCCCTCGGGTCGGCGCACCATGACGTCGGTGCCGCCTGCATACGGGATCACGCGCTCTCTTGCGCGGATCTCGATCGCCTCTTGTAAGGTTGAGGGTTTGTAGCCGTTTACCATAATCCGTCACCCTCCTTTGCAGCGTTCAGGATCGCATTCACGATCGCGTTGTAGCCGGTACAGCGGCAGATGTTGCCCGAGATCGCCTCGCGCACCTCGTCCTCTGTCGGGTGAGGATTGACACAAAGCAGCGCCTCGGCGGCGAGGATCATGCCGGGGATGCAGAAGCCGCACTGTACGGCGCTCAGCTCGGCGAATTTTTCGGAGAGCTTCGCAAAGCGCGGGGTCTCGCGATAACCCTCAACGGTCACGATCTCATGACCGTCCACCGCGCCCATCGCGACACAGCAGGAGTTGGTCAGCACGCCGTCGATCAACACCGCGCACGCGCCGCACTCGCCCTCCTTGCAGCCGCATTTGACGCTTTTCATATCGTAATCGTCACGCAGGACGTCGAGCAATCTATCCGTTGCAGCGCCCGCGTAGGCGACGTCTTTTGCATTGAGTCTGAAACGAATGTCGTCCATCACGACACCTCCTTGTTCAGTTCCAGAATAACGTCCTCTGTTGAGAACGGGATGCGACTGAGCGGATGTACACTTGCACCGCCGAGCGCCTGTTCGACCGCCTCGATATACGCGGGCGGCGGCGCTACCAGCGGCAGCTCCCCCGCGCCCTTCGCGCCGTAGGGGCCGTCGGGATATTCTTCCACGTGCATGACAGCCTTCATATTCGGTACATCCATCGAGGTGGGTACCAGATAATCGGTGAAGCTGTTGTTGCGGATACGACCTTTATTATCGTAGTCCATCTTCTCGATAGAAGCGTAGCCGATGCCCTGGAGGAAGCCGCCCTCCATCTGACCGACGACGATGTTATAATCGACCGGCGTTCCGACGTCAAAGCTGCTCAACGGCGGAGGTCGCCCACGCGTAGGTGGGATAAGCGTCGCCCTCAAAGCGGTCGAGATAGAACGGGATCATGAAATCCGGCTCTTTGTAATGCTCCTCAACCTCCTGCTCGACGCCCTCCTGCCAGATATCGCGCAGCTTGATCGCGGCTCTGCGGAGCAGCTCGCCGACGATCATCATCGAACGCGACGCGACCGTCGGGCCGGAATCGGGTACGCGGGCGGTGTCGGGATGGTCATAGTAGACGCGCTCGAGCGGGATGTTCAGCTCATGCGCGACGATCTTCGGGAAGGTGGTGCGGACGCCCTGACCGATATCGCCGTTGGAGGCGAGGACTTCAACCGTGCCGTCCGCGTATTTGCGGAGCTTGGCGGTCGCCTTGATCAGATCTCTCTCGCCCGATCCGGTGAAGCCCGCGCCGTGGAAGATCGCCGAGAAGCCGATGCCCTTGCGATAGCGGCCGGTCTGAGGCTGCGCGTATTCCTTGTGCTTGCGCCTGAGATCGGACAGCGCGTCGACCTCGTCGAGCATCGCGGGGAGCGGTACCGGGAAATGGTACCTGCCGTTGGTGGAGGTAGTGTCGCCCTGCTTAGCGAAATGGCGCGCCTTGAACTCGATGGAATCCTCGCCCAGATCCTGCGCGATATGGGACATCATCATCTCCATCGCGAAGAAGGTCTGGGGCGCGCCGAAGCCGCGGTACGCGCCGCAGGGATTGGTGTTGGTTTTGACCGCCTTGCCGGTAACGTGGACATTCGGGATATCATAGACGCCGGGAGCGGCGATGATGCCGCGCTGGAGTACGACCGCGGACAGGGTTGAATAAGCGCCCGCGTTGAAGCGGACATCCGCGTCGACCGCGGTGACTCTGCCGTCCTTGACGGCGACCTTGTATCTGCATAAGGAGGGATGGCGCTTGGGGGTGAACTCCAAGTCCTCACGGCGATCAAAGACACAGCGCACGGGGGCGTTCGCTTTCTTTGCCGCGACCGCTACCTGACAGCCGATGATGGAGGGGAAATCCTCCTTGCCGCCAAAGCCACCGCCGGTGACGTCCTGTAAAATATGCACGCCCTCGGGGCCGGTACCCATCGCGCGCGCGACCGCGCCGTGGACATAGTAGGCGCACTGCAGCGAGCCGTGGACGAACATTCTGCCGTCCTCCTCCGGCTCTGCCATCATGCCCTGCGGCTCTAAGTAGGTCTGATCCTGATAGCCGGTGAGGAACTCCTCCTCATAGACCTTGTCCGCCTCTGCAAACGCCTTCTCGACGTCGCCGTGGCCGAACTCGTAGTTGAAGAAATACTCGTCGGCGGTACGGATATCCAACACCGGCTCGAGTTCCTCGTACTCGACCTCGATCTGTGAGAGCAGGCGCTCGACCTCGTCCTTATCCGCACCGACTAACATTCCGATCGGCTCGCCGATATACTCGACCGTGTCGCGGCTGAATACCGGCGTATCATCGAGGACGATATTGACGTTGTTGTCGCCGGGGATATCGGACGCGTCGACCCAGAGGTAACCCTCGGGCAGCGCGGGGAGCTTGACCGAAAGCACCTTTGCGCGGGCGAATTTGCTGTGCAGCAGCCTGCCCGTCAGGATCGCCCGACCGTCGGCGGTCGTGACATAGTCGTCGACATAGACCGACCGCCCCTCGATCTTGGGATCATGGTCTTTTTTCTTGATGGATTGACAAATATCTTTCATAGGGTATCACTCCGGTTTATCTTGTAGGGACGACCGGCGGTCGTCCGGGTGCTTTGCTTTTGTTATGTGATATGTCAAATTATATTTCGCGGAACTCAAAGCCGTTATCATTTGCGTATTCTTCTGCGGCAGAGCCTTTTGTGCCGTAGATTATTAGATTATCACAGTAGTCAAATGCACCATCACCGATACTCGTGACGGAATCGGGGATGGTAATTCTCGTCAGAGATTCGCAGTAGAAAAACGCTCTATAACCGATACTCGTAACGGAATCGGGAATGGTGATACTTTTCAATGAACTACAGTTATCAAATGCCCAACCACCGATACTCGAGACCGAAAGTCCATTTATCTCCTTTGGGATTTCTATTTTTTTCTCATTCCCTTTATACCCGGTGATCTCAACGGTGTTATCTTCTTTCACCTTGAATTCAAACTTATTTCGATTGCTCCATATTATACCTGTCACAGCAAGGATTATTGCTAGCGAAATGCTGATAACGGCAATTAGGAAGCCTTTTTTCTTTTTCTTCGGTTTATTCTTTTTAGATGAAGAGCTGTCTTGTATTTGGATTTCATCTTTGCTATTTTGCTTTATTATCGGCGGTTCTTCCGCATACCTCGTTGCGAACAGATCCGCTTCTTTCTCCTCTTGCGGTTTTTCGATCTCGGAATCTGCCGCTACGGTAGTATTTTTAGCTGCTTTTGGTTTGTTTTGTCCCTCTTTTTGGGAATCAATCTGAACGGTTCCCTGAGGGGTTGTCTCTTGGGCACTTCTTTTCTCTGCTGTTTTTTTCAATGCTTCCCTGCATTTTTCAAAATACTCAAGCAGTTCTGTCATGCTTTTACAGCGATCTTTCTTAAATAATGCCAGACCATACATCAGCAAAGCATCTAAAACAGGCGGGATATCCGCGCCCAGCTCGGAGGGCTTTTTCAGCTCTTCTCCCGACATCCGATCGAGCGAATCGGTCGGCGTGACGCCCGTGATACAGCGATAGATCGTCGCGCACAGGGCGTAGACGTCTGTCCACGGCCCCTGCTCGCCCTTACGGCGATACTGCTCCGCGGGAGCGTAGCCCTTTTTGAGCATGATCGACATCGAGCGGTTTTCATCGACGAATTCCCTCGCCGCGCCGAAATCCATCAGCTTGAGGTGGCCGTTCTTCAGCCGCATGATATTGTCCGGGCTGATATCGCGATGGATCACCCCTGCCGCGTGTACCTTTTCGAGCGTGCGCATCATCGGCTCGAGCATCTCGAACGTTTCCGTCGCGGCCATCTTTCCGTGGCGTTTGAGGTACTGCTGCAGGGTCTCGCCGTCGAGATACTCCATGATCAGGTAGGCGGTCTTGTTCTCTTCGACAAAGTCCATGACCGACACGATACCCGGCTCGGAATTGAATCTGACCAGCGTTTTCGCTTCGCTCAAAAAGCGCTCTTTTCCGTGATTGAAAAAGCTCTCGGCGTCCTCGGAGCCGACATATACCTCGTTGCTGCCGGAGGTGTCGCGATAGGTCGTGCCCTGCGGAAAATATTCCTTGATTGCGACCGGCAGTCCGAGCTTTTGGTTATAGCCCAGATAGGTGATACCGAAGCCTCCCTCGCCTAACACGCCCATGATCTTGTAGCGATTGTCGATCACTGTACCGGTCGGCAGATGATGCGGCAGGGGTTCTCTGAGTATCCTCGTACCGCAATACGGACATACCGCCGCGTATTCTATTTCATGATCACAATTATGACAAAGCATCGTGAACCTCATTTTCTTATGTTTTCATAATCCCGCGGCGTATCCAGATCCGTCAGGATGCCGCTGTCGGATATTTTGACCTCTTTTGTCGCACAGGTGCTGAGGATCGCCCGCAGTCCGCCTTCGCCGCGATATGTCATGATCGCGGGTACGACAGCATGGCTGATCAGCGGCGGATGTCCGCGTCTGCCGTCAAAAGCGGGATAGATCACATCGGCGGAATCATCGAACGCGTCGATCAGGGTCTCATACACCCGCGGCTTGATCAGCGGCATATCCGCCGGCAACAGGAAGAATGCGTCATAGTCCCTGATTGCACACAATCCGAGCTGAACCGATCGCAGCATATCCGTCGAGGCATAGTCGGGATTGGTGACGATCGTCAAGTGATCTTTGAAGGTGGAAGTCAGGACGGAGCGGAGTTGTTCGCCCTGATGACCGACCACTGCGACCGCTGTCGAAACATACGGAAATACCGATCCGATCGCCGTCTCGATCACGGTGCTGTCGCCGCATGGCAGCAGCGGCTTGAACGCGCCCATCCGTGAGCTGAGACCTGCTGCCGGGATCACCGCGCCGAAGCGATAGTTTTGTTTCAAGTCATCGCCTCCCCGACGCTCTCGTCCGCTGATTTGAGGCAGTATTATACACTGCCCCAGCATACATCTTCATTTTATCATAAAACGCTATATTGTCAACCGATTCAGAGCGCCTTTTTGCATAGATTGTACAAAAACTTTTCAACACCTCCCCATCGACCCCTTTCGCCCTTGACAAATCGGTCAAACGGTGGTAACATATAGAGGCTGAAAGGCATATATCGCGGGGTGGAGCAGTTGGTAGCTCGTCGGGCTCATAACCCGGAGGTCGTGAGGTTCAAGTCCCACCCCCGCAACCAAAGAAAGCCGCTTGAACAAGCCGTTCGAGCGGTTTTCTCTTTTCCCATGTTTTAGACCGTTTATCACGTCTTGCCCTCCGTTTGCCCTCCAAAACCTTCTATTTTCGTTATTTAGCCCTCTTACAGAAAAATGATAGCCTGAGTAAATCATCACGAAATACTCAGGCTTTTTCTTATGTTATTCAGCTTTATA
>OMTA01000171.1 GCA_900313895.1 uncultured Eubacteriales bacterium
GCGCACGTGCCGCGTTAGCGACCAGAACACCGATCGCGCCGAGACCGACAACGCCGATGGTCTTGCCCTTGATCTCGGGGCCGACAAACTGGCTCTTGCCTTTTTCTACGGTCTTGAGGCAGTTCTCGTCATCCTTCAGGGTCAGGTTCCACTGGATACCCTGAGCAATCTTACGGGAGCCGAGCAGCAGGCCTGCAACGACCAGCTCCATAACAGCGTTAGCGTTAGCGCCGGGAGTATTGAATACGCAGATACCGCGCTCGGTGCATTTATCGAGCGGGATGTTGTTGACGCCCGCGCCGGCTCTGGCGATCGCCAGAAGGCTTTCGGGCAGCTCCATGTCGTGCATGGCAGCGGAACGAACGAGGATGCCGTCGGGATTCGGGCACTCGTCAACACAGTTATAGTTCTCGCCGAGGCGGTCGGTACCGACTGCGGCGATCTTGTTCAGTTTCAGAATGTTATACATAATAATCTCCTTGCGTTGAGGAGCCGGAAGCGAGGAGTCGGGCATTATCGTAACTACCGACTACTAACTACCAACCACCAACCAATTATTTATTCTCTTCCTCAAATTTCTTCATGAAGGCGACGAGCTTTTCTACGCCCTCATACGGCATCGCGTTGTAGATAGAAGCGCGCATACCGCCGACAGAACGGTGACCCTTGATGTTGACAAAGCCTGCGTCGGTCGCAGCCTTGACGAACTTCGCGTCAAGCTCATCGTCGCCGGTGACGAACGGAACGTTCATCAGAGAGCGATCCTCAGGAACAACGGTACCCTTGAACATCTCGGAGGAATCGAGGAAGTCATAGAGCAGGTTTGCCTTCTTGAGATTGAGCTCATACATCTTCTCAAGACCGCCGATATCGTTCTTGATCCACTCGAGAACCAGCTTCGCCATGTAGATGGTGTAGCAGGGAGGTGTGTTGAACATCGAACCGTTGTCGGCATGGATCTGATAGTTGAACATGGTCGGGCAGATATCCTGCGCGTGACCGATAAGATCCTCGCGAACGATGACGACGGTCAGACCCGCGGGCGCCATGTTCTTCTGCGCGCCGGCATACAGGATACCGAACTTGGAAACATCGATCGGACGGGACAGGATGCAGGAGCTGATGTCGGCTACCAGCGGAACATCACCGGTATCGGGCAGCTCGTGATAAACAGTACCGTAGATGGTGTTGTTCATGCAGATGTAGAAATAATCGGCGTCGGGGGTGAAGGTGGATTTATCCAGCTTCGGAATGTAAGAGAAGGTTTTGTCCTCAGAGGAAGCGACTACGTTCGCGTTGCAGTAGCGGGAGCCTTCCTTGTACGCTTTCTTAGCCCACTGACCGGTGATGACATAGTCAGCCTTGCCGGTCTTGGAAGAAAGGTTCAGCGGGATCGCGGCGAACTGGGATGACGCGCCGCCCTGAAGGAACAGTACCTTGTAGTTATCCGGAATGTTCATTACTTCTCTGAGAAGCGCCTCAGCCTCGTTGATGATGCCGCCGTAAACCTTGGAACGGTGGGACATCTCCATAACGCTCTGACCGCTGCCCTGATAATCGAGCATCTCGTCAGCGGCTTTTCTCAGTACGCTCTCAGGCAGCATCGAGGGACCTGCCGAGAAATTGTAAACTCTTGCCATAATTCTAGCCTCCTGAATAAAAATCATATCTTTCATATACCATGATATGGGTTTACATATACGCGTTGGGTATAGTAACGCCAACATTAACAATTATATGCGATTTTAATTGTTAATTCAATAACAATCAGGAAAATCACCTGACACATTTTTCGCCCGAGTCGACGTGATTTTTATATAATTTGCAAAAAAAGGGGCTTTTTGGCTTACAAAAAGTTATGTTCCCTTATGAATTGTTTGAAACGGCTCCTCCCTATGATCAACAAAAGAAAAGAGCTGTCCGAATGAACAGCTCTCGATAACGGTTTATTTCTTTCTGCCGAACACTTGGCGTTTGAGGTTGATGAAGAAATAGCCCAGATGCTTGAAACCGAGCTTGATGTAGGTTCCGACGGTACCGAAGAATCGCGCAAATCCCTTGCGGGTATGGGCAGGTTCTTTGAAGTAGGTATCGAAGTAATCCGTCGCGTTGTCGATACCGTCGCCGCTGTCCTCAAAGTAGGACACGCCCTGTGACGGATCAGCCTGCGCAACCTTGATATTGTAGGAATCGACATCGGTCAGCGCGCGGTTCTCAAACTCATCGTCGTCCTCATAGCCGAGCGTCTCGGAGAAGGTGACGATCTCCTCTTCGGGGATCGGTCTGCCCTCTTTCTTCGCCTTTTCCAGTTCTCGCTGACGACGGCGCTCCTGTAGCTTGCGACGGTTGGCGGCGTTGCGCTGGCGATACAGCAGTGATAACGCGAACGCGAGTCCCGCCAGGATTCCGACCCACAGAAGCAGTCTCCACCATTCAAAGATCGGCCCAGTGGTGCGTTTGATGTTATCAAACTCCATGGAGTTTGCGAGATTGGTCAGCGTGTTTTCCTCGGAAGAGTTGATCTCATCATCATACTTTTGTAGGACAAGATCAATCTGCATCCCGTTGATGACGGTGTTGCTTTGCGCAAAAAACATCTTGCGTCCGTTGCTTTCGGTACTTCCGGAGGAATCGAAGCAGATGATATTGTTGTGCTTGATCTCAACCGCCGAATCGACGGCAGACTCCTTTTTGATATTCTCAAGAATCTCCTTGCGCTCGGACGCGCTGATATCGGAATAGTTGTTGATCGTCTTGCTTTCATCGGTCGTGGTGACGATGACGCTCATCCAGAAGGTCTGGTCGGGATCGTAGGCGCGCAGCCAGATGTCGGAGTTACGGAACGCGATCATCGTCTCGTCATAGCCGAGATTGAGCGTTTTGAAAACGGGATCGTCGCTCTCGCTGTCGCGTGTGACGACATAGTAATCACGTGGTACGCTGACTGCCATTTTCAGCTCTTCAAAGCGATACTTTTCATCGAGCGCAGCTGCCTGCAGCATGAACGCAAAGAGCATCATGACCGCCAAAACAAAAGCGCATATCCGACGCGAACGTCTCAAAACCAACATCTATCCCTCCCTTCCGAACGATAAAAATCGACAGGATTCCGGCAGATAGCCCAGAATCACCTATTTTAGTACATTATATTCCCCTATTTTCTAAAACGCAAGAGTAAAATGCGATTTTTTTGCGGTTGACAAGTTTTTTCACATAAGGTATAATGACGATGCAAAAGCTTCGGGGTGTAGCGCAGTTGGTAGCGCGCCTGCTTTGGGAGTAAGGAGCTTTTACCGTCTTTTCCGTCGAATGGCTTCGAATATCCGCTTAAACAGAGGCTTTTTTCAAGAGTTCAAGTTCGGCAAAACTCCGCTTGACCACAAACAGAACAATTTCATAAAAATTTCGGGGTGTAGCGCAGTTGGTAGCGCGCCTGCTTTGGGAGCAGGATGTCGGGGGTTCAAATCCCTTCACTCCGACCAGTATGAGTGTTGATAACGGACTTAAGTTATCAACACTCATTTTCTTTTTGTGATTTTTCCATACAGGAGCAGATTTCGGTCTGCTCCTGCTTTTTTGATTAATAAACCATCATGCGGATTTGCCGCGCTGGCTCGGGAACATATCCGTGGGCAGATATTCCACCTTAACGCCCTGCCTCGTATCGGCTGTGTAATTCTCATAGTCGGATTCCATAGGTATCTCGATATAGCCGACAAAGCGGTAATAGATCGCGATCCGCTGGGTATAATGCTTGCTGCTGCCCTCTTTCTCATAGACGTCGATATGATCGATCAACTCTCTGAGCATCGGCGCGGTCAAAGTCTGCATTTCCATGAACTTGCGGATTGCCTTGATGAAATCATCCTTGTTCTGCTCCATTTCATGCAGTTTGGCGATACGCTCCTTGTACTCGAAGATCTTATCCTTCAGCTCCATACGCTCCAGCTCATACTTCTGAGATAGCTGCATGAACATCTC
>OMTA01000147.1 GCA_900313895.1 uncultured Eubacteriales bacterium
AACGGCGTAATGTCATCATTAAACAATCCTTTTGCGATTGAGCTTTGCGGGGACAGTGTAAAAACTGTCCTCGTTTTGCTTATCGCTTACGGTATGGCGATCGGTGTCTATCTGTCCACGCGGAAGAATTACCGCAGGCGTGAAGAACACGGCTCCGCAAAGTGGGGCGAGGCGGCGAAGATCAACCGCCGTTATCATCAAAGACCAGACGAGAATAACAAGCTGATGACGCAGAATGTAAGCGTCGGCATCAACGCGAAGAAGCACCGCCGCAATCTGAATACTTTGGTTTGCGGCGGTTCCGGCGCAGGTAAAACACGCTTTTATTGTAAGCCGAATTTGATGCAGGCTAATACATCATTTGTGATCCTTGACCCGAAGGGCGAGATTATCCGTGATACGGGCGCTCTTTTAGAGAAGAAGGGATATGAGATCAGGGTGCTTGATCTGATCAACATGGAGAAAAGCCATTGTTACAATCCGTTTGTCTATATCCATAATGATAACGATGTGCAGCGGTTGGTGACAAACCTGTTCAAATCCACAACTCCTAAAGGCGCACAGAGCCAAGATCCGTTCTGGGATACTTCCGCATCAATGCTGTTGTCGGCGTTGATCTATTATCTTCACTATGAAGCGCCGGAGGATGAACAGAACTTCTCTATGGTCATGGAGATGCTCAGAGCCGCCAACATAGAGGATGAAGAAAATCCCCAGCCGTCGGCGATAGATCATTTATTTGACCGTCTGGAATATGATAACCCCGACCATATCGCCGTCAAGTATTACCGTAACTATCATTCAGGTTCGCCTAAAACATTGAAATCCATTCAGATCACCCTTGCAGCAAGACTGGAGAAATTCAATCTGGAGAGCCTTGCTTCGATGACAGCCGTAGATGAGCTGAACCTGTCGGATATGGGCGAAAAGAAAGTCGCCCTGTTCGCGCTGATACCGGATAACGATTCGTCGTTCAACTTCTTGGTATCTATTCTCTACACACAGTTATTTCAACAGCTTTTCTACTCTGCCGACCATGTTCACGGCGGCGCACTTCCTGTGCCTGTCCATTTCCTGATGGACGAGTTTGCCAACGTATCGCTGCCCGATGATTTTGATAAGATTCTCTCGGTCATGCGTTCCCGTGAAGTGTTCGTCAGTATTATTCTGCAAAATCTGGCACAGCTGAAAACGCTGTTTGAAAAGCAGTGGGAAAGCATCGTCGGCAACTGTGATGAGTTTCTCTACCTCGGCGGTAACGAACAGTCTACACATGAATATGTATCAAAGCTGCTCGGTAAAGAAACGATCGATACCAACACCTACGGCAAATCGTCCGGCAGGAGCGGTAATTACTCGACCAACTATCAGATCAGCGGTCGTGAGTTGATGACGCCTGATGAAGTCCGCTTGCTCGATAACCAGTACGCGATCCTCTTTATCCGCGGTGAGCGTCCTGTCCTCGACCTGAAATACGACATTCTCAAACACCCCAACGTCGCGCTCAGCGCAGATGGCGGCGTTGCTCCTTATCTGCACGGTGAAAGTCACGATGACATAGCGACCTGTGAAGTCGTGAAGATTCACCGTAATGTTGTCGGCGATTATGCCGACGATATACCCGAAACCAACTTCGAGCTGCTGACAGAAGAAGAGCTTGAAGAAAAAATGAAAAAAGAAATGAAATAATATGGAGGTAAATTATTATGAATACCATTAAAAAGAATAACAAAACCAAAAGACTCCCGATGCCGAAGAAGGTCAGGAAGGGATTTATGATCTATGTCGCCGTTATCATGGCGGCTGTTTTTATGTTCAGCACCTTTTCGCTGACAGCGTTTGCAGCGAGCGATCCGCTCAGCGCCATCGATAACCTGTCCGACTTCATTTTCGGTCTGATCCGTGCGATCGGTCTGATCCTGCTCGGACTCGGTATCGTTCAGGTCGGTCTTTCGTTTAAGAGCCATGACCCCTCGCAGCGAGCGAACGGCTTTCTGACTCTTGCCGGTGGTGTCGTCATCACCTTTGCGAAAGAGATCCTCAGCCTGATTATCGGATAATAACAAACAGGGGTATGCGTCAAAAGCGCATACCCCACAATAACCCGAAGGAGGTGCAAAAATGTCTGATAACTGGGTTGTTCAAAACTTAGAAAACGCTCTTTCTACATGGAACGGATATCTGTCGGAGATCTGGAGTCTGATCACGACCACTCCGCAGAACTTCAGGGGCGGTGCGATATGGTCGGTTATACAGAATATCAACACCGCTGTTCAGGGCGTCGGTTTGGGTTTGCTCGTACTGTTTTTTGTTGTCGGCATGGTGAAAACCTGCGGCAGCTTTGCAGATGTCAAAAAGCCCGAACACGCATTAAAACTGTTCGTCCGATTTATTCTGGCAAAAGCGGTTATCACACAGGGCATGGAATTAATGCTGACCATATTCACCATCATACAAGGCGTGATCAATACGATCATCACATCCTCGGGAATCACCAATCCCAACAATCTGGCGCTCCCGGATGATATCGTCAGCGCGATCGAGGATTGCGGATTCTTTGAGAGTATACCGCTCTGGGCGGTAACGTTGATCGGCGGCTTAGTGGTCACGGTCATTTCCCTGATACTGATACTGACGGTCTACGGCCGATTCTTCAAGCTGTATATGTATACGGCGATCGCCCCGATACCGTTATCGACCTTTGCCGGTGAACCGTCACAGAATGTTGGAAAAACGTTCCTGAAAAGCTATTGCGCCGTCTGTTTAGAGGGCGCAATCATCGTATTGGCTTGCATTATCTTCTCGCTGTTTGCGTCCACGCCGCCGGATGTCGATTCGAGTATGTCAGCCGTCAACCAAGTATGGTCATACATAGGACAGTTAATCTTTAATATGCTTGTCCTTGTTGGAACCGTCAAAATGTCCGACCGCATCGTTCGTGAAATGATGGGTCTGTAAGGAGGAAAACTATGGAAATAAAAATCAACAAAGAAATCCGAAACTACTCGGAAGCGGTATTCTTTGGGCTGTCTTTACGACAGCTCATTTTTTCTGTCCTCGCTTGCGTAGTGGCAGGATCTATCTTCTTTGTCCTCAAGCCTATCTTGGGGACGGAGACCGTTTCGTGGATCTGTATTCTCGCCGCAGCGCCGTTTGCCGCACTCGGCTTTTTGAAATACAACGGCTTGACGGCAGAGAAGTTTTTATGGGCATGGATCAAGTCGGAGTTCCTCACGCCTAAAAAGCTGACCTATAAATCCACCAACCTTTACTACGAAATGTCTAAATCATATCTGGATAAGAGAAAGAAGGAGGTCATGAAAAACCATGAGTAAGACATTGTTAAGTATGAAAAAGAAGAACAGCGAGGTTTTTGTCGCTCCTAAGTCCTGTCAGGACGCGATCCCGATCAAGCGCGTTTTCGATGACGGTATCTTTCAGGTCGGCAGAGAACTGTTCTCTAAAACATTCAAGTTTACCGACATCAACTATGCTGTCGCCGATTACGACGATAAGCAGAATATGCTTCAGGAGTACGCAGATTTTCTCAGCACTCTTGACGCGGGTGTTCCGACGAAGATCACCATCAACAACCGCAGGATCAACCGCCTTGATATTGAGCGCACTTTGCTCCTGCCTGATAAGGATGACGGGCTGGATGATTACCGTCATGAATATAACCGTATGCTGCTCGATAAGGCGACCGGCGCGAACGCGATGGTACAGGATAAGTATTTCACCCTGTTCGTATTCAAGAAGACCGTTGAAGAAGCTCGCGCCTACTTCAACCGTGCTGGAGCTGAGATTACCGCTCGTCTGAAAAAGCTCGGCAGCGTTTGCTCCGAGATGGATATAACCGAGCGTCTGCGACTTTTTCACGACTTTTATCGTGTCGGCGAAGAATCCAACTTTGATTTCGATATCAAGACGAACCGCCGCAGAGGTCACAGCTTCAAAGATTATATCGCTCCCGATTCTTTTGAATTTGAGGGCGACCATTTCAAAATCGGCGATCGTTACGGTCGTGTGCTTTTCCTGAGAGAATACGGTACCTATATTAAGGATACTATTCTCGCCGATTTGACCGCGCTGAACCGCAATATCATGCTTTCGGTCGATATCATCCCTGTCCCGATCGACGAATCGGTCAAGGAGGCTGAAAGCCGTCTGCTCGGTGTTGAAACAAATATCACCAATTGGCAGCGCCGTCAGAACGCCAACAATAACTTTTCGGCGACTGTTCCTTATGATCTGGAGCAGCAGAAGAGCGATATCAAGGAAATGCTTGATGATCTGACGACTCGCGATCGTCGTGTAACCTATGCTACTGTGACGCTCGTTCATACTGCTGATACCAAGAAGCAGCTTGACAGCGATACAAAAGCTCTGATGAACGCCGCTTCGGGCGATCGCTGCCAGATGGGTATTCTCAAATTTCAGCAGATGGACGGTCTGAATACCGCCTTGCCGCTGAGTACCATGAAGATCGATAACTACCGCACTTTGACGACCGAATCCTTGACT
>OMTA01000288.1 GCA_900313895.1 uncultured Eubacteriales bacterium
TTTGCGTGCGATGCTGATGGCTTCGTCGTAATTCTTCTCCTGAATGAGGCGCAGGAACTTGCGGGAGCCCGCCACGTTGCAGCGTTCTCCTACGTTGATGAATCCAACCTCGGGCGTGAGATAGAGGGGTTCAAGGCCGGAGAGTGCCAGCGAGCAAGTGGGCAGTTGGCCCCGTTGTGTGGATGAAATTTCTTGGATGTGATCCACGGCTTGACGTATGGCGCGGATATGATTGTCGGTGGTTCCACAACATCCCCCGATGATGTCCACGAGGTGTTCGTCGAGCATGGGGCGGATGTGCTCAACCATACTTTCAGGTGTTTCGTCGTACTGACCGAGTTGATTAGGCAGACCTGCGTTGGGATAAGCACTAATATAATAAGGTACGTGCGCGCGCATGTGTTGCAAAGGTGCCAACATATCTTGAGCACCAAAAGAACAGTTCAGACCAAATGTGAGCAGGGGAGCGTGGGCAACGGAGACGATCAGAGCTTCCAAAGTCTGTCCGGAGAGCAGGCGTCCGGCGCGGTCGCTGACGGTGATAACGGATGCGGTGTACATATGATCACTTCCAAATGATGATTCTTACTTGCCGAACGGACAGTGAGGATAGGTGCAGTCGGGACAGCTAAGGCACAGACCGCCCTCGCCGTAGGCGACGAAGTCCGCTTTGTTCAGTCGGATCCCCGCGGCGATACGCGGCATAACGAGATCAAAGACGGTCGCCTTCGCGTACATGACGCAGCCGGGAAGTCCGAGGATCGGTGTGCCGTCCTCAAAGTAGCCCAGAAGGATCATCGCGCCGGGCAGGACAGGCGCGCCGTAGGTGATGATCTTTGCGCCGCTTTCCTTGATCGCGCCGGGGGTGTTGTCGTCGGGATCGACGCTCATGCCGCCTGTGCAGAGGATGAGATCGGCTTTATCGCGTACCTGTTCGATTGCCGCGGTAATTTTCTCGATACCGTCGTCAACGGTGATATGCACAGATACCTGTATGCCGTAGGCGCTCAGCTTGTCGATCAGGACGGGGGTGAATTTATCCTCGATCCTGCCGTGATATACCTCGCTGCCGGTCGTGATGACGGCGGCGGTTTTCAGCTTGTAGGGGATGACGTTCATCAAGGGGTCTCCGCCCATGATCGCGGTCGCCTCGGTCAACTTATCCTTGTCGATGACCAGCGGGATGACGCGCGTACCGGCGAGCTTGTCGCCCGCACAGACGGCGGTATTCGCTTTGCGGGTGGCGATCATGATCTCGTCGATGCTGTTGATCCGGTACAGGCGGTCGGTATCGAGCGTAAAGCAGCCGTCACAGGCGGCAGATAGCTCGATCTTGCCCTCCTTGACCTCGGATCGGTCGATATTGTCGCCCTTGCAGATCTCACATAGCACCTCGGCGGCGTCGTTCTCATGCACCTTGCCGGCGTCCAACTCGAAGATGTAGAGGTTTTCCTTGCCCATGCTCAGCAGGACAGGAATATCCTCCTCGGTGACGATGTGCCCTTTTCGAAAGCGCGCGCCCTTGAATTCTCCGGGAAGGATCTGGGTGAGGTCGTGGCATAGTACGTGTCCGACCGCCTCGGTGGTTTTAATCAGCTTCATGTTGTGTTCCTCTAATGGTGATCGTATCGCCGGGGCGGATCACGCCGCCTTTGATGACTTTGGCAAAAACGCCGTCGGTCGGCATGACGCATTGTCCGGTGATCTGTTTGATTTCGCAGTCGTTGTGGCACTTCTTGCCGATCTGGGTGATCTCGAGAACGGTCGTGCCGATTTGTAGGATCGTACCGATAGGCAGGTCTTTGAGCGAGATGCCCTCGGTCAGGATGTTTTCGGCAAAGTCGCCCGGCTTGAGGTCGGGCAGCTTGTCGCGCAGGGTATCGACGCTCTCAGTCGGTAGCAGGCTTACTTGACGATGCCAGTTGCCCGCATGGGCGTCGCCGAGGATACCGTAGTTTGCTTCCAGCGTGATAGAGGGAACAGGGCGCTTTTTGGTGCCCTTCTTCTCACTGATACAGGTCGCCAGTACTTTCATCGTGTGAACTCCCCGCTTTTTCCGCCGCTCTTACGGAGCAGCATGATATCGGTGATGGTGATGTCGCGTTGAACCGCCTTGCACATATCATAGACGGTCAGAGCGGCTGTTGAGGCGGCGGTCAGGGCTTCCATCTCGACGCCGGTTGCGCCGTTGCACTTGACGGTGGAG
>OMTA01000153.1 GCA_900313895.1 uncultured Eubacteriales bacterium
AGCTTTTGCGTATTCTGATCAACCTATCTCAGTTTCTGAGCTGACAAAGCGTTTGAATGATCTGGTGAATCCGCTGTATGTAAAAGAGCTGAAGCGCGGCGTCATCACCGACTGGCTGACCGAGGTCGGTTTATTGTCGGATTATATCGTCAACGACAAAACAAGGAAGCGTCCTACCGCTCAGGGCATGAACATCGGCATCATCACCGAGGAGCGCACCAATCAGTACGGTACACCGTACGAGGGTGTGTTCTACACCCACAGCGCTCAGCATTTTATCATCGACAATATCGGTACCGTCATCGAATGGAACCGCAAAAGAACCGCTAAGTAGGAGAAGAATATGAGTAATGTAAGCAAAGCCACTTTATCAGCAGAGGATAGAAGAATCTTTTTCCGTCTGTTCATTCCGTTGCTGCAATTCACGAATAAAAAGTATGAAATCAATGAGTATCTTGATGAAGATCTTCGTTCAGGTCATCCTTATATTGAAGATTTGAAAGAGGTCGCAGACGTATTATGGCAGAATACAGATACCATCGATGAATTAATTAAAGCAAACGAAGATAGATTAAGCGCTGTAGAGCGCACTCTTTTAGAACGCTGGAGACGTCCTGTCTCCGGTCAGTTTATTCTGGAACGTCATCTCGCAAAAGGTTCGATTTTTATTGAATCAAAAGTCGGGAATGTCTATTTAGTCAAAGGCTTGACAGATCCATGGAGCGTCATGTTTGCTAATAGGACGCCGCCGATCCTGCTGGATACAACGCTGATCCCCTTCCGCGACTGTATCATCTCCGACGGATTGACTATGGCACACAACATTTATTTCAGCAGAGGCGCCTGCAACGATTTCAAAGACGTCTATATGTACGCAAAACAGAACGATAAGATAATATCGTCACTTTGATTCTTGTTTCGTATAATACACTGTTTTTCATAACATAACAAGGAATACCTATGAACGAAAAAGCTTTGATTAACGGAAAAGAATACCGATTTATCAAAACCATTACCGATATTAGTACTAACAGGATAGCTGTACTCTGTGAGGGTGAGCACGGCTGTTCTTTTATCTGCAATCCGGATATTTGGCAAAGCAATGCTGTCATTCCCCATTCTGAATTTAACAAATACGTCACTCCCGATCAGAAAATTGAATTGTTCAAATCCCTGTTCATCGGCAGAGAAGACGTCTATGCGAAGCGGTTCTATAACATGAATTCCGGCAAGAGCGGATATGTCCCCGCTTGTACCAACGAATGGGTACGAGGCGTTTGCGACAAGAAGCAATATAAGTGCGTTGATTGCCCCAACAAGGGCTTTATCGCCGTAAACAATCGCGTTATCTTCAATCACCTGAAGGGCGATGATGCATACTGCCGCGATGTGATAGGAACTTATGTCATGCTCCCTGATGAAACAACAAGATTTCTTGCCATTGACTTTGATGAAGAAGGCTGGCAGGAGGATGTAACCGCTGTCAGAAGCATATGTCATCAATATGATATCTCGGTTGCAGTTGAACGCTCGCGCTCAGGTGACGGCGCTCATGCATGGTTTTTCTTTGAAGAGCCGATTGCAGCCATAACAGCTCGTAAACTCGGCAGCGCGATTCTGACGAAAGCGATGGATGAGCGTCATGAAATCAAATTCAGTTCTTATGACAGGATGTTTCCGAATCAGGATACCATGCCAAAGGGCGGTCTTGGGAATCTGATCGCATTACCATTGCAGGGCAAAGCGAGAAAAGAGCATAATACTGAATTTGTCAATGAAGAGTTCGTTTCATATCCTGACCAGTGGGAATATCTCCATCAAATCAAGAAACTATCTTCCGCCGATGTTGACCATTATCTCTCCGTACTTCATATTCAAAATGAATTAGGTGAATTGGCTGCTGAGGAAGAAAGGCCGTGGGAGAAAAGGATCGAAAGCCCAGTTACCTCGTTCGATTTCCCCGATACCGTAAAAGTTGTGGAAGCCAATCTACTGTATGTTGACAAGTCAGGAGTTTCACAGAAAGCACTAAATATAATCAAACGACTTGCAGCATTCAGAAACCCTGATTTCTACAAGAGCCAAGCAATGCGTCTGCCGGTGTATAACAAACCGCGCGTGATAGATACCTCTGAGGAAACAGCGCAGTATCTCTGTATTCCCAGAGGGTGTAAGGACAGCTTGATAGAATTGGTTTCATCCGCAAACGCGAAGATTGAATATACGGATAAACGCAACATGGGTAATCCCATCCATCTGCATTTCAACGGTCGACTTCGGGAAGAACAACAGCTTGCAGCTGACGCAATGCTGCAGCATGAAATCGGTATCTTATCTGCAACCACAGCTTTCGGCAAAACAGTCGTCGCATCCTATCTCATAGCCGCACGAAAGGTCAACACTTTGATTCTGGTGCATTCATCCGCCTTGCTTCAGCAATGGCAGAAATCTCTATCGGAGTTTTTGGTATTCGAGGACGAATTGCCGGAGCAGCCGAAGAAGCGCGGCAGACAGAAGAAGCTGTCACATATCGGTCAGCTCGGCGCAACGAAAAACACGCTGAACAATATCGTGGATATTGCTATCATGCAATCTGTTGTCAGCGGCGACGAGGTCAAGGAATTCGTGAAGGATTACGGTATGGTGATCGTTGACGAATGTCATCATGTATCTGCGTTCACCTTTGAGAAGATCCTGCGTGAGGTCAATGCAAAATATGTTTACGGACTGACCGCAACACCGAAGCGTCAGGATGGTCATCAACCGATCATCACCATGCAATGCGGTCCGATTCGCTATCAGGTGGATGCGCTTTCGCAATCGGTCAAGAGGGATTTCGCACATTATGTGATACCTGAGTTTACGGATTTCCGCATCGCGCAAAGCGATATGAAGTACCAAGAGATATGTGCCAAGTTGTGTGTCGATGAAGCAAGAAACCGACAAATCATTGACGATGTTTTGACGGCGTATCATAACGGCAGAAATTGTATTGTGCTGACGGAAAGAACAGAACACGCAGATACCCTGTTCTCGGCGATTAACTCGAATGCAGAAAATGTATTCCTGCTCAGCGGTAAGGATAAAGCCAAAGATAAGCGTGAAAAGCTCGAGGCAATCAAAGCTGTTCCGTCAGATGAGAAAACCATCATCATTGCAACAGGGAAGTATGTAGGAGAAGGCTTTGACGAGCCACGGCTCGATACGCTGTTTCTCGCTATGCCTATCTCATGGAAGGGCACACTCGCGCAATATGTCGGCAGACTTCACCGCAATTATGATGGTAAAACCGAGGTGATCGTACACGACTATGCCGATATCTTCGTCCCTATGCTCGACAGAATGTATCATAAAAGAATTCGAGGATACGCGGAGCTTGGGTACTCAATGAACGGTTCCACTCAAGTCGAAACGAGTTTTCTTTACGATAGCAGTAACTTCTATCAAAAGTACTTTGATGATATCAGTAGCGCGGTAAAGGAAATCCTTATCTCTTCTCCAACTGTGAAAATATACTATTTGAAACGGCTTATGTTACAGCTTCCCGAAAACGTAAGACTAACCATCATCACCACATCAACAGCCGAAAACGAATCGCTTGACGGTGTGAACTTAGTTTTCAGAGAGAGCATCCATCAATCGTTCACTGTTTTAGACAACCAAATTGTATGGTATGGCAGCATCAATCCGCTGTCCTATAACCGGGCGGAATCATCGGTATTGCGCTTGATTAATGCTTCGCTTGCCGGAAAGCTGATTGAGAGCGGCTGGAAGATTGCCTATGCCGCCGACGCGGCAGTGTGGCACTCTTGCCCATAGCGGCAGCGTCGAACACCAGTTCACGTTCACCGAACTGCATGGTTTCCGGATCAAACGACTTTTTGTAAATATTGTATTTAATCTCATCCCTCCTGTCAATAGTCTCTTTTTTACGATCTACAGAGTCCGGATAGACGAGATGGGCACTGCAATAATAGAGCGTCTTCCCGTCTGGAGCCCAGAAGGGGAAAACCTCCAGTTCATCAGGATCTTTCTCGATGTTGGTTACCTCATTTTTCGCCACGTCATACGCAATAAGGTCACTTTCCGAGTCAAAAACCTCTATTTTGTCCGGATTCACCAGATAGAAGCTTTGGTTGGTCGTATTGGTAGAGTAGACGATGAGTGGCATCCATGGGTGCCATGCTGGATAGACACCGGCAGAGAGAATGGAATCGTTCTTCATGTTGATCTTCCTGACTTTCCCGTCGATAGCGATGACAGTACCTCCCAGATTCTGACGGGCATGGAACTGCATTCGCTCTGGGCGATAG
>OMTA01000156.1 GCA_900313895.1 uncultured Eubacteriales bacterium
AACGGTACGGCGGCTTTGCACTGTGCCTGCCTTGCCGCGGGTATCAAAGAGGGTGACGAGGTCATCACGACTCCGTTGACCTTTGCTGCAAGCGCTAACTGTGCGGTTTACTGCGGCGCGACTCCTGTCTTTGCTGATATCGATCCCGATACCTATAACATTGATCCCGATAGTATTCGCGAGAAGATCACGGATAAAACAAAGGCTGTTGTTGCGGTCGATTTTACCGGACAGGCCGTGAAAAATAAGGAGATCAGAGCGATCTGTGATGAGTTCGGTCTTGTGTTTATTGAGGACGCGGCTCATGCGATCGGTACCAAATATGACGGCAAACAGGTCGGCAGTCTTGCGGATATGACCTGCTTCAGTTTCCATCCCGTCAAGACCATCACCGGCGGTGAAGGCGGCGCTGTTACCACGAACAACGAGGATTACTACGAGGCGTTGCGCCTTGTCAGAACGCACGGTATCACACATGATGAGCGCTTTATGGAAGGCGCGCCTCATGAGGGACCGTGGTATTATGAGCAGGTTCGTCTGGGATATAACTATCGTCTGACGGATTTTCAGGCGGCGTTGATCGTCAGCCAGATGTCGAAGCTCGACAGCTTTGCGGCGCGCAGAAAAGAGATCGTCGCGATGTATAATAAGGCTTTTGAAAAGGTGCCGGAGATCATCGTTCAGAAAGAGATCCCGGAATCGGATACCTGCAGACACCTTTATATCATCCAGCTCGATCTTGAAAAGCTGAGCTGTACCCGCAGAGAGTTCTTTGACGCGATGAGCAAGGAGAATGTCCAGTGCCAGATCCACTATGTTCCGGTTTACTGGTTCCCGTTCTATCAGCACAGAGGTTATGAGAAGGGTCTTTGCCCGAACGCGGAGAAGGTCTACAGCGGTATCATGAGTATTCCGCTTTATCCCAAGATGACCAATCAGGATGTCAGAGATGTAATCCACGCGGTCAAGAAAGTTGTAGAAAACTACAGGAAATAATGTTATGAAAAGCATTGCTATCATTACCGCCAGAGGCGGTTCTAAACGGATCCCGAGAAAAAACGCTAAAGATTTTTGCGGTAAGCCGATCATCGCCTACAGCATTGAGGCGGCGCTCAACAGCGGCGCGTTTGATTCCGTTATGGTTTCGACAGACGATGAAGAGATCGCTGCGATCGCGCATGAATACGGTGCACAGGTTCCCTTTATGCGCAGCGAAAAGACCAGTAATGATTTTGCGACATCCGCGGATGTTATCGCAGAGGTGCTGGAGAAATACCGCGAGATGGGGATCGAGTATGACAGCTTTATCTGCCTTTATCCGACAGCGCCGTTTGTCACCGGTGAGAGGCTGAAGGCGGCGATGGATCTCCTGGAGAACAACGATGTCGACTCTGTGATAACCGTCGTCAGGTTCAGCTTTCCTCCGCAGCGTGCGTTTATCCTTGAAAACGGTGTGGTGAAATATCAGTACCCGGAGAACGCGTCCAAACGCAGTCAGGATCTTCAACCGTTGTATCACGATTGCGGTCAGTTCTACGCTTGCAGAACCAAGCCGTTTGATCAGTATCATTCGCTGGTGATGCCGCGGACGATGCCGATCGAGGTGCCTGAGGAACAGGTACAGGATATCGACACCTATTCCGATTGGATGATGGCTGAGATCAAGTATAAAGTAATGAATCATTTGGAGTAAACTATGCGTCTTTTTGATAAGATAAACGCGGGCGAGGTCTATATCATCGCGGAGATGAGCGCTAATCACGGCGGCAACATCGAAAACGCTTTTGAGATCGTTCGTCAGGCGGCGAAAGCCGGCGCGGATTGCGTCAAGATACAGACCTATACCGCGGATACCATCACGATCAACTGTGATAATGAATACTTCAAGATCCACGGCGGGTTATGGGACGGATATAATCTGTATAACCTTTATGAGGACGCTTTTACGCCGTGGGAATGGCAGAAAAGCATCAAAGAGGAATGTGACAGAAACGGGATCGATTTTCTGTCTACTCCGTTTGACAATTCCTCCGTCGATTTTCTGGAAGAGATCGGTTGTGAGGCTTATAAGATTGCGAGCTTTGAGCTGGTCGATATCCCGCTGATCGAATATGTCGCGTCCAAAGGAAAGCCTATGATCATTTCTACGGGCATGGGCAGTCCCGAGGAGATCGGCGAGGCGGTAGACGCTTGTAAGCGTATGGGCAACGATCAGATCGTTCTGCTCAAGTGTACCAGCGAATATCCCGCCGTATGGGCGGATATGCACCTCGGCAATATTCCCGATATGAGAGAGCGCTTCGGCGTGCCGGTCGGGATCTCCGACCACAGCCCCGGAAGTCTCGGCCCTGTTGTCGGCGTGACGCTGGGCGCGTGTGTGATCGAAAAGCACGTTCGTCTTGATACCGTTGACAGCGCGGACAGCGCTTTCAGCATGACGATGGACGAGTTCGGCAAGATGGTTGAGGACGCGAGAAATGCGAAGCTGATCGCGCAGGGCCCCGACTATCGTTTGACGGATGGGGAAAAGGCGTCGCTGAAATTCAGACGCAGTCTTTTTGCTGTCAAACCCATCAAAAAGGGCGAGGCGTTTACTGCTCAGAATGTCCGCAGTATTCGTCCCAGCGACGGCTTGCATACAAGATATCTGAAAGAGATCATCGGCAAAACCGCCGAAAAAGATATTCCTTTCGGCGAGCCACTCTCTATGGATATGATCTCGAAGGAGTAAGGATGGAAAGTTCCAGACTTTTTTTCAGAGAAATAGAAGAGGATGATTCCGCATTTATCGTAGACGTCCGATCCGATCCCGAGGTGTATCGCTATTTTGTCGATCCGCACAGGATCACCTTGGAAGAGCATTTGAACTGGTTTCGCAATATTTATCCGCATAACGACCGACGGACGGACTATATCGCCGTTGATAAAGCGAGCGGGGAGAGAGCGGGTGTTTTCGGATTGATCAAAGACGGTGATTCTGTTGAGATCAACTATCTGATCGCAAAGCCGTTTCAACGACAGGGACTTGCGACCGAAGGCGTAGAATGTTTACTGGATTACGCTTCGACAGCGATGCACTGTCATACCGCTTTGGCTGAGATACACGAGAATAATGTCGCTTCTTTGGCGCTTGCCGAAAAGCTCGGATTTGTTCAAACCGGCAAAAAAGATCCGATCTTATATTTTGAGAAACAGATATGATAATTATAAGAGCAGACGGAAATGAATATATCGGTCTCGGACATATGATGCGCTGCCTGTCTATCGCCGACGCGCTGAAAGCGATCGGTGAGGATGTTTTGTTTGTTACTGCGGATCACAAATGCGGGGAGCTATTGGCAAAGCGCGGCTTTTCTCACTGTGTCTTAGATTCCGATTTTTCCGATTTAGAGAATGAAACAGATCGCTTGATCGATCTGATCGGTCGGTATCGTCCCTACGCTGTGTTGATCGACAGCTATTATGTGACGGATCGGTATCTCAGAGCATTGAGAGGTAAGACAAAGGTCGTCTATATCGACGATCAGTTTTCTTTTGCGTATCCGGTTGATCTGTTGATCAATTATAATATTTTCAGCAGTCGGGATGACTACGAGCGTTTGTATCAGAATGCTGAGATCGTACCTGCGCTGATTTTGGGTACGGAATATACGCCGTTGCGATCGGAATTCTCCGGCGTTACATCGCGTGAGCAACCGGATCACGCCGGGAATGTGTTGATCTCTACCGGCGGCGCTGACCCTCAACATATCGCGTTGCAGTTGATTCGATATATCAAGGAGCATTCTGAACGGTTTGAACGCTTTGTCTTTTCTTTTGTGATCGGCGCAGCGAATCCGGATATCGATATGATCCGCGAAATCGCTGAAAGTATTCAGCAGATCAGGATCGTTCACAATGCGCGCAATATGTCGGAGCTGATGCTCGATCATGATATGGCGGTTTCCGCCGCCGGCAGTACGCTCTATGAGCTTTGTGCCTGCGGTGTTCCGACGATCACTTATGTGCTTGCGGATAACCAGATTCCCGCAGCGGAAGTATTTGATGAAAGCGGAATCATGATCGATGCGGGAGATGTCAGAAAGAATCCCGATTTTATACGGGATCTGTTTGACAGGATTATGGATCTGGCCGAAAATAAAGAGAAAAGGATCGCTATGTCTCAAGCGATGAGAACGATCGTTGACGGGCGTGGCGCTAATAGATTGGCGACTGTGATTTCGCAATTAAAGGATTTTTTGACCGGCGATATCGGAGAGATCCGCATTTTCTCGCGTGATGAAAAGAAACAGGACGATATGCGCCATGATTTACAGGCGCGATTCCCTGAATTTGCCAATAAGGTGAAATTTCATATCGGCGATGTGCGTAACGCGCAGTCCATCAAGGACGCGATGTGGGGCGTGGATTACATTTTCCACGCGGCGGCATTGAAGCAGGTGCCTTCCTGCGAATTCTTTCCGATGGAAGCGGTTCGCACCAATGTAGAGGGTACCGACAATATGCTGCACGCGGCGATCGACTGCGGCGTCAAGCGTGTCGTCTGTCTTTCGACGGATAAAGCGGCATACCCGATCAACGCGATGGGAATCTCTAAGGCGATGATGGAGCACGTTATCTTTGCAAATGCCAGAGTCGCTGCCGAGAGAGGCGGTACGGTCATCTGCTGTACGCGTTACGGCAACGTCATGTGCAGCCGCGGATCGGTCATTCCGCTGTTTATCGACCAGATCAAGGCGGGCAACCCGATCACGATCACCAATCCCGATATGACGCGCTTTTTGATGAATCTCGACGAAGCGGTCGATCTTGTCAAGTTCGCCTTTGAACACGCGAATCCCGGCGATCTGTTCATCCAGAAGGCTGACGCTTCTACCATCGGTGTGCTCGCACAGGCGGTTCAAAAGCTATTCGGCGATACCGGTACCCATATCATCGGTACGCGCCACGGTGAGAAGCTGTACGAGACCTTGATGACCCGTGAGGAAAGACTTCGTTCCGAAGATATGGGCGACTACTTCCGCGTCGCTGCGGACAGCCGTGATCTGAACTATGATAAATTCGTGGTAAAGGGTCAGGTCGCTACCGAAGCGCATGAATCCTATACCAGTCACAATACAAAGCTGTTGGATGTTGACGGTACGGTCGAGAAGATTTTGACCACCGACTACGTCAAAGAAGCATTGAATTACTAAGAATTCACCTCGCTGCCGTGATGTGCAGCGAGGTTTTTCTGTTCTTCGTTAGTTTTTTGATATTATTCGTGTTTTTTCCTACTTTTGATTGTATTTTATGGCAGAATGTATTATAATGATTTAAATATGAGCATATTTTCTTTATTTATTATTCAAGCGGGTTTTTATCATGATCAATTCTAAGTTGCAAATGAATAAGAACAGTTCATCATATCTGTCGCCGTTAGCTGTTTGGGCGTTGGCTTTCGGCTGTTCGGTCGGTTGGGGCGCTTTTGTGATGCCCGGGACGACCTTCCTGCCTATCGCCGGCCCTCTCGGATCGGTTATCGGATTGCTGATCGGCGCGTTGTTTATGCTGGTGATCGGTTATAACTATCATCGTTTGATGCAGCGTTA
>OMTA01000211.1 GCA_900313895.1 uncultured Eubacteriales bacterium
CTGTTCATCTTCACCGCGGAAAAGGCAAAGGCGCTGCTCACGACCGTTCGCTCACGCGCGCATATCATCACACTCAGCCGCGCCTATGTTCCCGACGAAGACACCGAGGCGGCGGCTCAGGCGATCACCGACGGTGTTGTCGCCTTATACGAATACGATCTGCTGGTGACGCTGTCACGGTTTACCAAAAAAGACGAGTTGGAAACAGCCCTTACCGCTTTTTGCGAAAAGCTCAGGCTCGCGCTCGCGTTCCAAAGCGGCGTGATGACCGACGATCCCTGCGCAAAGCAGCTTTCCCGCAAGCTCAGCCGCGCGCGCATCATCACCATGATCGAGACCACCCTCGCGACCGTCGCGAAGTTGAAAACAAATGTTAATCTGCAGCTGCTCACAACGTGGCTGTGCACACAATACAGGAGGATTACATGGCAGAAGTAATCGGCGTAAGATTCAAGGAGGTAGGCAAGGTCTACTACTTTGATCCCGACAACAAAAAGCTGAATATCGGCGACACCGTCATTGTCGAGACCGCGCGCGGTATCGAATGCGGCAGGATCGCCATGGAAAATAAAGTCGTGGAGGACAACGACATCGTCCATCCGCTCAAAAAGCTCATCCGCAAGGCGACCAAAGAGGACTTCAAACGCCTTGAAGAGAACCGGCGCAAGGAAAAAGAAGCCCTCAAGATCTGCGAAAAGAAGATCGCCGACCACGGGCTCGAGATGAAGCTGGTCGATGTGGAATACACCTTTGATAACTCAAAGATCCTGTTCTATTTCACCGCCGACGGCAGAGTGGATTTCCGCGCGCTGGTCAAGGATCTCGCCTCTGTTTTCCGCACCCGCATCGAGCTGCGCCAGATCGGCGTGCGTGACGAGTCCAAAATGCTCGGAGGCCTCGGCGTCTGCGGCAGACCGTTCTGCTGCTCGAGCTTCCTAGGCGAGTTCCATCCCGTATCCATCAAGATGGCAAAGGAGCAGGGACTCTCCCTCTCCCCGACCAAGATCTCCGGTACCTGCGGACGACTGATGTGCTGTCTTAAATACGAGCAGGACGCCTACACCGATCTGTTGAAGCGCACCCCGAAGGTCGGCGCGATCGTCAAAACGCCCGCAGGCAGAGGACTTGTCGTCGAGACAAATCTCCTCAGCCAGACGCTCAAGGTCAAGATGGACAACACCCCCGACGACGCCGCTCCCCAGAGCTTCCGCGTCAAACAGGTTCGCGTTGTCAAGGACGGCTACATCAAGCTCAACAAAAAGGAAATGGACGAGCTCAAAGGCTTGGAATAATACGACTGCAACAGGGTCGCGGCATTTAGCCGCGGCTCTTTTTTAGTACGCAAAAAAGACAGCCGCCGGAGCAACTGCCTTTTGCTATCTGTCTTTTGTTTACAGCTTATTGATCCTGCCGCGGTTTTTGATCGCGCGTCGGATATCTAAGATGATGAGGACGATCGTTATCAGGACGACGATACCCAGTATCACCAAGACCGCGCTCTTTGCGCCGATATTCGCCTTTCCGGTGCAAGCCTTGATGAAGTTTTCCTGCATCAACGCGTATGATTTATCATCCATGTTGGTGAAGGTATAACACTTGTCGCGGTACTCCTCGGGAGGATTGATCAGCTCATTCTCGATATACTCCTCATCCATCAACTCCAGCGCCGCCTTGACGGGCGTACCGTAGTAGATATATTCGGCGTTCGCCGCCGCGATCTCAGGATCGCACATAAAGTTGATAAACGCCTCGGCATTCTTCTTATGCTTACAGCAGTCGGGAATACACAGCGCGTCCACAAAGAGGTTCGAGCCTTCCTCCGGGAGGACATAATCGAGGTTCTCGTTATTATCCATCATCGTAGCGATATCGCCGGCGTAATATGCCGCCATCGCCGAATGATCGCCCTCCATCTCGGCAAAGACCTGATCCATGACGTAGCGATTGAGCGAGCCGTTCTCTTTCAGCTCTACCAGCTTATCGGTAGCGCGCTCAATATCCTCCTCGGAAAAGTTCTTTGAACCGGGATCGATCGGCGGATCACAGACCTGCATCGCAATCGCCATCGCGTCACGCGAGTTATTGAACATCACCACATCGTGCTGACCCCTGCGTTCCCACAGATCACGAAAGCCGCTCAGCTCTTCGCCGTCGACCATCGTGGTATTATAGACCATCGCGACAAAGCCCCATGTAAAGGCAACGCTGTATTCACCGGTCGGATCATACTCGCCTTTTCGGAAGCGTTCATCGACATTCTTGAAGTTGGGAACGTTGTTGAAATCGATCTTCAAGAGCCTTCCCTCTTCTCTCAGGCGCGAGACCATATAGTCGGAGGGGACGATCACATCGTAGGAAGAGTTGGAGTTGACGAGGACATTATACATCTCCTCGTTCGTCTCAAAGTTGGTATAGTTGACCTTGATACCGGTCTGCTTCTCAAACTCGGCGATCACATTGATGCCGCCGTCGTCACCGGGCGCGATATACTCGCCCCAGTTATAGACGTTGACCACTTTCTCGTCCGAATCATTAGCGGCAGCAGCCTTATCGCTACTTTCCCGATCGGCGGTATCCGCGCCGGCGGAAAAGCTCACCGAGCTTAACACGATCAGTACAACCGTCAAAAAGCACATCAGCTTTTTCATCGCGCCGCCTCCTTATCCTTCTTGGATCTGATCACGTTGGAGATGATCAGGAAGGTCATCACCGCCACGAACAGCAGCGCCGAAAGCGCGTTGACCTTGGGGCTGATACGCTGGTGGGTCATGGTGTAGATCTGGATCGGCAGAGTCTGAAAGCGTGATCCGCGGGTAAAGTAGGTGATGACAAAATCATCCAGCGAGTAGGTGAAGCTGATGAGGAAGCCCGAGAAGATACCGGGCATCAGCTCGTGGAGCACCACCTTGAAGAACGCCTGCATCGGCGAGCAGCCGAGATCCTGAGCCGCCTCATACAGCGACGGATCCATCTGCTTGATACGCGGCGTGACGTTCAGTATGACATACGGCGTACAGAATCCGATATGCGCGAGAAGCACCGTCCAGAATCCCATCTCAAAGCCCAGCATCGTACCCGCAAAGGTGAACAGCAGCATCAGCGATACGCCGGTCACGATCTCGGGATTGATGATCGGGAAGTTGGAGATATTCTGGATAGCGGAGCGCACGCCGCCCTTGAAATTATAGATACCGATCGCCGCGGCTGTACCGAGAACGGACGAGATGACCGCTGCCAGCAGCGCGATAATCAGGGTATTGT
>OMTA01000161.1 GCA_900313895.1 uncultured Eubacteriales bacterium
GGTTCTTCGGATAATATCCGAGCAGGTAACAGTAGTGCATGTACAGGGCGACCAGACCCGTGCGCTTCTTTGTCTGCTTGAAGCTGCCGAGAAATCGCCGCCTCGTCGGACGATAGTCACGCAGCGTAACGCGGCTGTGTGTATAGTCGGCGTTGCGCTGCCAGGTGTCAAAGCCCTGTTCATAGATTCGCCGCTTGATAGAATCGTTGGAGTAGTTCTCGCCGAGACGATACATCCTGACCGCCTTCTTGCTGTTCTCCGATCGGATCGTCCAGTATTTGCGGTTCGGATTCAGGTCGATAAAATACCCCTGATCGCGCATGATGCGCTTGAAGTCGTCGAAGCCGCGTGAACGTGTAATCGCATAGTCGATCGCCTCACGCATGAGGTTGAAGGTCGTCGGATCGCCGCGCTTCTCGGCAAAGTAAATACTGCGCGGCGTTTTGCCCTGCGGGTTCTTGATGATCGTCAGTCGATGTTCGGCGCACAGCTCATCCGACAGCGCACGGAACTTCCAATATGCGCCCTCGTTGCAGTTGAACTTTTTGCCTTCCCACATATTCACGGCGTTGACGACAAAGTGATTGTGATAGGTGCCCGTATTGAAGTGGGTGGCGACGAGTACCTGATACCCGCCGCCCCACATTTTTCTTGCCAGCTCCACGCCGATCTGATGACACAGCTCGGGCGTGACCTCATCGGTTTTGAAGCTCTGGTAAGCATGGTAGGCGACGTTGCCTGTCGTCTTGCCGAACCGCTCCTGCACGGAACGCATTTCGTCAAACGCGGTAACGGCAGAGCAGTTCACACCCGTGACAAAGCACGCCTTTTCCGCGCCGCCGGTTTTTGCTTCATCACCTGCATAATGCAGGACGTTTTGCAAATCGGAATAGATGGTTTTATGAGGATTGGCGGCATAGTCCAGCACGCGCGACAGGCTGTCCTTAATCGCCCAGATTTTTGTTGTTCCCATCTTCGACCTCCTCGTGATACGCGTCGAGCAATCTGTCCTCTAAATCCGCGAGTGCCCGATCCATTGATGCGGCGCTTGCCCGACGAAAGTTTTGCCTCAGCTCGCCGACCATTTGGAAACAGTCTTTGAGAGCCTTGCCCGGTCTCTTTTTGATCGGCTGACTGCAACCGACCTGACGCAGATACGCCGATAAAGAAAGCCCTGCGCACTTCGCCGAGCGCGACAGGACCTTCATCTCATCCTCGCTGACGCGAAGATTGATTCTCAGTTTTCTTTGCATGGTAATTCCTCCTTGATTTGAAATAGGGGTGACAGGGGATTTTCCCCTTTCGGGATACACCCGCCGGCTTTGTATGTACAAACCCTATGCTCGCTACGGTGTAAGACGCTCCTGCACCGCTTCTGAGCGGCACAGGAACCCCGCGCCTTACACGCTGATTATGTCCCTGAAAAACAGAATTCTTCATGTCTCTTTCACTCAAACGGCAGATCGTCATCGGCTGTGAAGATCGGTTGATCGGGCACGTTTTCCTCAAGAGTCCAGTACCATGTGAAGCCCTCTTTGACGGATGAAACGCCCGCGTTTCTCTTTGCCTTTTTGATCGTCGACTTCTTGAATCCCGCCGCCTTTAACTGCTGTTCGCATTCTGTCGCGGGCAGCTTTCCGCCGCGAAGCAGGCTCAGAATAAAGTCTGTCGCAGCGTCGGATTTCTCACTCGGACGACCCATTTTCGGAGCGATTGCGGAGAACGCTTCGTCCGCCGTCATCTCCACTTCGTCGATGAAATCCACACCCTGTTCGGTGACCTCAAACAGGATCGCCGAGCCAGTCGGCGCAAGATTCGACTTCACCTGAACCATGACTCTCTCCTGCGGATTTGCCTTGTTCGGTGTGCGCGTCACAGCCAGAATACTGCGTGCCGCGCCCGCAATATCGACGCTGCCGTTCGTGCGGTTCAGCGGCGTTGTCGCGTTTTTGTTCATGTGATGCACCACTACGACGGCGCAGTGTTCCTCACGCGCGGTCTCGATGAGGTGATTGAACTCCGTGCGCATTTCGTTGGCGGCGTTGAGCGAACAATCCTCGCCGATGTACGAGCTGAGGGGATCGAGGATCAAGAGCTTCGCGCCTGTCTGCTTGATCGCCCGCGCCAGTCGGCTGTCGCCGAAGGTCAGGTGCTTCTTGTCCTCGCTGATGAAAATGAGGTTGTTTCTGTCGCCGTTCGACGCGATGAAGCGTGGGACAACGGTATCGTCAGCGGCGTCCTCCGTCGTCTGATAGATGACCGTCATCGGCTCGTGAACCTCCTCTTCACTGACAAAGGGGAGAGGTGCTCCCTTTGTGAGAATGGCGCTGAGCGCCAAGAGCAGTTTGCTCTTTCCGTCGCCGGGATCACCCTCGAGGATGGTTACTTTTCCGAAAGGAATGTACGGATACCATAGCCACTCCACCTCTGTGGGCGTGATCTCGCTTGCCTTGATGAGCTCGAGTTCGGGCTCAGGCTGTGTGTAGTTTGTGTTCGGTTTCATGATTTTTCCTCCTTTTGGATAGATAGTCCGGGCATTGGATGATTGTGGCGCGAAAGCTCTGCTTGCAGTCGTGCTCGCATCTGCGGCACAGCTTGTTGTAGGCTCTGCGACCTCGGTCGTCAAGAAAGATTGCCCAATCATTCTTGAGATACTTTGGCATACGCGGCATATTTGCCACCTCCTTCATGTTGCTCGACCTTACGGTCGGCGGTATCGTTACCTTGAAACGCAGAAACGCCCGAGACCTCCCTGAACTGTACGTTCTCGGGTAGATTTCGGGCGTTTTTCTTCGCTCTGAGGCACCGCTCAAGGGCAGGGCGATTCTTCCCCTGCCTTGCCTCAATCTTCATTTTTGTCGTTTCCGGGTAACAAAAAAGGACCTGTTTTCATCATAAAAACAGATCCTTTTTTCTTGCTCGGATTATAGTGTATGAGCAAAAAATAATAGGCACCTTTATCTTGTCTCTCAATATGGAGTAGATGAGATTAGATCACTGGGATCCAAAGCATTGGTTGTCCCTGCTCGACTACGCTAAGGTCTATGCGGATCATATTGACTTTGTGTTCCTGGACGGGAAGACAATTCCGGTTGAGATTAGTAAATACTGGCTTAAATACAATTTATTGGTAGTAAGGTTGAGGCGCTCTTGAAAGGGGGGCGCTCTTCTGCTATTTGCATACACCTGAGTTTCATATCAGTTTAGCAATTCGTACAAAAATCTAGTTCTTGATTTGTACAGGTTTCACTACCCCACAAGGTACCAAGCGTCGATTTGCTCAAAGAACATCTTATAGGACAGGTTTTCTGCGAGAATAGTAGTATCGTAGCAACTGGACTATTTGCAGAATTTCGACATAAAAAACATTGATTTTAATTGAATAATGGTGCATTTTGTTGTATAATATTTTAAATATGGTCATCATTTATGATAGGGTTGATTAGATTATGATTAAGTACGCGCCCGGTATGAGATTGGTCATCCGCGATGAAGAATGGATGATAAGGAAAATTGAGAATAATAATTTAGGCAATCAGGCTCTTCACTGTGTAGGTGTTTCTGCGCTTGTAAAAGATAAAGAAGCCATCTTTTTAGCTGATCTGGAAAACATCATCATTGTGAATCCTGCCGAAATAACTCTTGTTCCTGATACGTCCTCGTTTTTTATTAAGACTCAGCTCTACCTTGAGAGCCAGTTGAGAAGGAAAATACCCACTGACACAGATTTACATATAGGCAACAAGGCTGCTATGGATTTAATGCCTTATCAGCTAGAGCCTGCGCAGCTTGCTCTCAAGAGACCCCGCCAGAGGATCCTCATTGCTGATACGGTAGGCTTAGGTAAAACACTCGAAGCCGGAATCTTGATGTCTGAACTAATTGCCCGCGGAAAAGGTAAGCGTATTCTCGTTGTGACAGTAAAGAGCATGATGACTCAGTTCCAAAAGGAAATGTGGAACCGCTTTACAATTCCGCTTGTAAGACTGGATTCAAAGAGAATCCAGAGCATTCGCGCAAAATTACCTTCGAATTGTAATCCCTTTTCGTATTATGACAAAACTATCGTTTCTGTCGATACCCTAAAGAGAGATGTTGAATACCGAACTCATCTTGAACAGGCCTATTGGGACATCATCGTAATT
>OMTA01000151.1 GCA_900313895.1 uncultured Eubacteriales bacterium
CCGCGGATACATCCGCGAAAGATCTCCATCACCGCGCGGTCGTGGACGATCTCGATATTGGGCAACACAAAGTTTTCGGGATAATAGCACGCGTCCATATCCATGATCACGCGTTTTTCAACTTTTTCAGGCGCGCCGTCACGCGGTGTAACGGATGCGATCGTTCCGTCATCATGATACGCGATATCATACAGCGCGGGAACATAGACGCCTTTGATCTGTGCCGCTGCGCGGAGAAACTCTTCCTTGCTTCTTCCCTCTTTCTTATACTTGCGGTAAAGCTCGATGACCTCGAGATCAACCTCTTCCCCGTCGCCGAGGAAAAAGATGTCGATAAAATCGGTGATCGGCTCGGGATTACAGGCGCAGGGACCGCCCGCCACAACGATATGGTTCAGGTCATGTCTGTCTTTACTCAGGACGGGGATACCGCCGAGCGACAACATATTCAGGATATTGGTAAAGCTCAGCTCGTATTGGAGCGTAAAGCCGATAAAATCAAAGTCAGTCAGCGGATCACCGGATTCGAGCGCGTAGAGAGGGATATCATGGGCGCGCATCTGCTCCTCCATATCGATCCACGGCGCAAAGACGCGCTCGCACCAGATATACGGCTTTTCGTTGAAAAGGCTGTAGAGGATCTTAATGCCCAGATGAGACATACCGATCTCATAGGTATCGGGAAAGCAAAACGCGAATCGTACATCTACATCATGCTTGTCCTTGATGACTTCTCCAAGCTCGCCGCCGACATAGCGGCCGGGCTTTTGTACCTTCAAGAGGTATTTTTCGATTTCTTTGGGATACATAAACAGCTCCTATTTGAACAAGAATACTGCCAGCAGATACAGTGAGACTGCCAACAGTGAATAATTATATCCGGATCGGAACAGGATCAGCAGCCCTGCCGTAAACAGCGGCAAAAGCAGCGTAAAAGTCGTGACCTTCAGGATGATCGTACAGGTTTTCGGTAAAAATCGGCAGGACAACAAAAGATACAGAAGATGTCCGCCGTCTAGATTCATCACGGGTAATAGGTTAAAAATGCCTAAGGCAAGATGCGCGTACAACATCTCCCGACTGATTGTCGCCGACAATACAGCGCACAAGAGATTTGCTATAGGGCCTCCGAGCGTGATGCAGAAATCAGCGAGAAAGCTGTCAGGTCTGTCCGCGTCGATCAGCACATCAAAGATGCTGAGCCTGACCGATCTGAGCGGGATATGAAAACACCGCATCATCAAAAGATGCCCCAGCTCATGCAGAACAGCCGCAAAAGCGCAACAGATGACGCGGTTTTCACGATCCAGTATCAGGACGGCGGTCATCGCCGCTACGGCTTCATAGCCGATGAAAATAGTTGTTTTACCGAGGCGGAAGCTCATCGGGCGTCGCCTTTACCGTTGCGGGTCCCGCGCCGAACAGCGCGTTCCAGTCCACTGCATCAAACAACTCCTGCGAGATGACCGGCTTTGACATTTCCTCGGCATACGCTTTCATAAAGCTGTGATATGCGCCGGAGTCCATCGCCTTGAGGACAAACAATACGAGCGCCGCCGCCATACACAGCACGAGCTGCAGGATCGTCAAAAGCGGACGGGAGCCTTTCTCCTTTATGTCAGGCTGTTTCTCCGGCTCGCCGGACGGTTTCTCAACAGTCAGCTCATCTACCGGATCCTCATCCTTAGCGTCACGCCAACCTTCCTCATAGACGATCTCATCGCGACGGATCTCACTCATAATATCACCCCGTAGATTGTATGAGGCGAGAGGGTCGGATATTACTGAGCGTCAAGCATTTTGAATTCTTTTCTGCGAAGCTTCGCAAAGAATACCAGTGCAAGCAACAGGGCGACGATCTCAGCGATCGGGAACGCGTACCACATCGCGTCGAGTTCGATCTTTGAGAGCAGGAACGCTGCCGGCAACAAAACGACCAGCTGGCGCGCAAAGGACAGGATCATACTGTAGACACCTTTGCCGACCGCCTGGAAGAGGGTCGAGAACATGATGCCGAACGCCGCGAAGAAGAACGACAGGCTGATGATGCGCAAAGCAGGCGTACCGACCTCGAGCATCAATTCGTTTGCCGCAGTATCGCCGGACGCGAAGAAGGACAGGATCCATTCGGGCGCGATCTGGAAGAGCAAAAAGCCTGCGGACAACAGTGAAAACGCGATGATCAGCGCGATGCGAAAGGCGGAGTACATCCGCTTTTTATTGCGCGCGCCGTAGTTGTATCCGATGATCGGCGACGTACCCTGCGTCAAGCCGAACACCGGCATAAAGACAAAGCTCTGCAATTTAAAATACGCGCCGAACGCATTGATATACGCATTGGTCAGATCACGCGCGACGCCCGCGATCGAGATGATCGCGTTGATACCCGATACCATCACTGAGCCGATGCTCTGCATGATGATCGCGGGTACGCCGACCGCGTAAATGTTTTTAACGATCTGCGCCTGCATACGAAAGCCCTTGAACGTGATTTTGACAGCGTGTTTTCTGACAAACAGGTTGATCTGGATGAACAGCATACCGCAGATCTGTCCAAAGACGGTCGCGACAGCTGCGCCGACGACGCCCATCTCGGGAAAGGGCCCGATACCGAAGATCAGAAGCGGATCGAAGATGATGTTGATGATCGCGCCGAAAAGCTGGCTGAGCATCGGAAGGATCATATTGCCCGTCGATTGCAGGATCTTCTCGCCCATATTGCCGAGCATCATGCCGATGGATACGCATAAAACGATCGACAGATACTGCGTACCGTATTCCACCACCTGACTGTCGTCGGTGAACATCGCGATGAACGTCCGCGAAAGGAGCAGCCCGATGATCAGGAAGAATACCCAGTTCAGCACCGCGAGGATGATACCGGTAGTCGCGGCGGCATTTGCTTCTTTAAAATTCTTTGCGCCCAGACGACGCGCGATCAGCGAATTGACGCCTACCGCCGTACCGACCGCAAACGAGATGCTGACCATCTGCATCGGCGCCGCTAAAGATACCGCGGTCAGCGCCAGCGGACTGTAGGACGCGACAAAGATACTGTCGACGACGTTGTACAGCGCCTGGATCAGCATCGAGAACATCGCCGGCAGCGACATACTCAATAGCAGCGGCAGCATGGGCCTTGTGCCCATTTTATTCTGCGATAAATCGCTCACTCTTCTTCCCTTCCTTTTTCCCCTTATGTCTTTCGATCAAAAAGAATATCAGCTGCGTGACCAGCATCGCCGTCAGGATCCCGGCGCAGTCGATGATCATATCCTTGATCTCGCATGAACGCCCTTTCGGAAAGAGCTGGATCACCTCGTCGCATACGCTGACGGCGCATCCGAGCGGAAACGCCATCAAAAAGGCTTCTTTTCGCTTAGATACATACAAATAGACCGTGATCGATAACAGCAAGCCCAGCGCCGCGTACTCGGCAAAATGCGCCGTCTTGCGAACCATCTTATCCGTTACGGTAAAATCGATATGAACCGACTTCAAAAATCGATTGATCCCATCCACAAAAGGATTGCTCATGTCGGTCGATTCCGCCGCGTCGAGCGCGGAGTTGAAAAAGATCATGCCGATCATCAGAACACACAGGATCGTCATGATCACGCGCGCGACCGTTTTTTTCGTGTTTTTCATATGTCACCTCATATGAGAAAATGTCGTTACATACACAGCTATTTTATCCCAATACGAATAAGATGTCAAACCCTGAATATCAATTTTATATATAAGTTTAATTTATAGTTGAAATAACAGATTATTTCGGCTATAATGCTATATGTGATAATTTGTGCTAAGGAGAAAACTATGTTACATTATATCATTGTCTTTTTGATTTCCATGGTACCCCTGATCGAGCTGCGCGGCGCGATCCCCTACGCAGTCGGATTCCACTGCAATATGGTATGGGCATATATCATCGCGATCCTCGGCAATATGCTTCCGGTACCGTTCATCTATCTTTTTGCCAGAAAGATCCTGATCTGGGGCAAGGATAAAAAATTCATCGGCAAGTTCTTCACCTTCTGCCTTGAAAAAGGTGAGAAGGGCGGAAGAAAGCTGCAAGCAAAAAGCGGCAAGGGTCTGTATGTCGCCTTGATGCTCTTCGTCGGCATCCCGCTTCCCGGTACGGGCGCGTGGACAGGAACGCTCGCGGCGTCCATCCTCGATATGGATTTCAAAAAGAGCGTCATCGCCGTACTGCTCGGCGTCATCCTCGCGGGCGTCATCATGGGTCTTGCGTCGATGGGTATCTTCGGCGCGATCGGCGCGATTTTTGCTCCCAAGTAAGATGAAGCGTCAAAACGTATTCACAGCGATCATCGGCGGCGGCGCGGCAGGACTGATGTGTACTCTCAAGGCCGCGGAAAATAATC
>OMTA01000192.1 GCA_900313895.1 uncultured Eubacteriales bacterium
GCGCGTATGCTGAAAGGAGATGATCTCGGGACAGCAGCACAGCTTATATCCCGCCTGACGTATGCGGTAATGCAGCTCGTTATCCTCGGTACGACCGAGATCCTCATTAAAGCCGCCGACTTTCGCGAAAACTTCTCTTTTATACGCCGCGTGAAAAAGGCTGTCATGATATTCCTTCTGCGCCGCGGGTCTGCGATAATCCGCGACCGATGAACCGAACAGCGATTCCTCCGCGGCGAGCAGCGTCTTTGTCCACGGGTTGGGATTCGCACAGATGTTGGGACGACCGCCGCCGACGATATCCTCGCCCTCCTTGATGTTAAAGACATTTCTCGCGACAAATTGACGCGGAATCTTAGAGTGCGCGTCTACGCGGATGATGATGTCGCCGGTCGCGTGTTCGATCGCGACATTCCAGGAGGCTGCCTGATTCTTTTTTTCGATCGTAAAGATCTTCACTTCATAGAAGCCGTTATCCGCGTTCCTGAACTCCTCCATGATCTCATGCGTGCGGTCGGTAGAGCCGGAGTCGATCATGATGACTTCTATCTTATTGTGAGGATAATTCTGATCTCTGATATCGCGCAAAAGTCCGTTGAGGACGCTCTCTTCATTGTGCGCGATCGTACATAACGATACTCTCATATCATTTTCCTTTCATCGTCATCCATTTTGCCCCGATACAAAGCGATTGGGTCATATACGGAACGACGTATAAAGCGGGAAGGATCAACAGACAAAGCAGCATCCAAGGCGTAAAGCTGAAGAAGAGCTTCGTCGCGGAGCCTTTCTGATCTCTCATGATCTCTTTAGACATCCGAAAGAGATCGCGCGCCTCGATACTGTCATCGTTGCAGAACATCGTCAATACCAAAAAGTATTTGAGCGAGTAGATGATCAACAGGATCGAGGACATGATCGTCAGGATGAATTCAAAGTCTTTGTACAGCATCGTCCCGACAAAGCTGTCCATATATGCGAAACAGAAAATGTAGTACGCGAACAGCGGCAGAAAGAACAGTACCGCAGGAAACATCAGCCTGATCGCGAGGGACAGATTCAGATGCAGCGCCCGATGATACTTGCCTGATCCAAAGTAGTAGAACAGGTTGCTCATGTTGAACTCCCGCGTGAAGGACGCCTCATAGAACAAGCGGACAAAACCGTTGAACAGGGGAGAGAACAATACGACCAGCAGGATCGTGATCGGCGTCAGTGTTACGATCTCCAGAACGCCCAACATATTCGGATCCTGAGTGATGAGTGACAACAGCCCGTCGATAACGGACACCAGTCCCTCTATGATGAATATCGGTAAGAGCAGGATCACAAACGACGCGACCGCGGCGACATAGTTGCCCTTGAGCGTTTTGCGCGCTTGTGACCTGACAACAGCAGATGGTGACAAACCACTCATCCCTTCGTATAAAGATTATAAATAGATTCCAGACAGATCTGCGCGTGCTCAAAGTATTTCTCCACGCTCAGACATTCGTTGGCATTATGCATATTGCTTTCTTCTCCGGGGAAAACCGGGCCGAACGCAACGCCCTTTCCGCCGAGCTTGCGCGCGTAGGTACCGCCGCCGGTCGCGTACAGCTTCGGCTTTTCACCCATGACCGCCTCATAGGATTCGCTGAGCAGGCGGATGATATCGGAATCCTTATCCATATTCAGCGGAGGATTATGCTCGAGCAGCTTAACGTGTACGCCTTCGCGCTCGCCGACCTTACGGATCTTGTCGAGGATCTCTTCGCCGTTAGCGGTGACGGGATATCGGATATCCATCGTGCAGGTCGCGTAGCCTTCATCGATATGAACGGTGCCGACATTCACTGTCAGCGGGCCCGATTCCTTATCGCGCATTTTGATCCCCAGCATCACGCCGTCGATATCGGTACCGATGTAGTGACTGATAAAAGCAGGGATCGTACCCATGGTAGGCAGCGCAAAATTAGAGGTCAACAGGTCGATCAGCGCCGTAGCGGCATTCAATCCCTTTTCGGGAGTCGAAGCGTGCGCCGCCTCGCCGCGTGACAGTACCATCATCCCGTCGATGGTGTAATAAAATTCAAACGAGCCTTTCTTGGCGTCAGCCAGACGCGCCAACTGATGATCCTCGTTTTCCGTACAGTCAAGCAGCGCGTAGGCAGTATCGGGTACCGCGTTGACCGCTTTACCCGAGTGCATTTGTGTCAGGGTGGTACCGTCGTGCGTATCCGCGTACAGCTCTAACTGGAGCATTCCTTTTTCATATTGACAGATACCGTATTCCGAGTCAGGTGTGAAGGACAGCTCGGGGATCGGCTCGATACCGAAATATTCGTCCATATCGTGCATACCGCGCTCTTCATCGATACCGTAGATCGCGCGGATGGTGTTTTTGCCCTCGACGCCCATTTCCTTGAGTGCTCTGAGACAGTACAGATTCACCAGCGCCGCGCCCTTATCATCCGCGATACCGCGGCCGTACATATAGCCGTCGCCGACAGAAAGCTCAAAGGGGAGAGAGTTCCAGTTGTTTCCCTCGGGAACAACGTCGAGATGAGATAGTACGCCGCACAGCTTGCCTCCTTCGCCTAATTCGACATGGCAGGCGTTGTTGCCGACCTTCTCCGCTTTCAGTCCGAACTGACGCGCTTTGTTGATCATCCAGTCCAGCGCTTCCTGACACGCATCGGTGCCGGAGATCGATTGGATCGCGATCAATTCCGTCAGATCGGCGATGATGTCCTCTTTATATTTCATGATGTTGATTCCGAAACTCATTTACTTGCCTCCTTGGGATGATTGCTTCTGCTTTTGATACGATACCGCCTGCGATAAGGCCTCTTTGCCGAAAAGCCTTTGTGAACGATCATGTAGATCGCTAAAAGTCCCGTGCCGATCAGAGAGATGATGATTCCCTCTTTCAGCATCGGCGTGGTGTAGCGGAATTCGATATAGCTCTTCTGATGCCCCTTGACGCGAACGGCGACCAGCCCGATGTTGACGATCTCGATCTCAGCCTCCTCGCCGTTGACATAGGCTGTCCAGCCCTCGTCATACGGAACGCTGAAAAAGAGCAGGTTGTCATCGCCTTTGTTGTCAAATTCCGCGTCAAAACCGCCTTTGACATATTCAAAGCGCGAGCAGACGTTTTTCTGCAATTTTTCCACATCGTTTTTGTATGCCTCTTTGGTGTACTCAAACTCAGCGGCGGCGCTTTTGTAGCCGACATAGGTTGGATGCTCAGATTTCTGCGGATGCGTTTCATCAAATTGAGAGTTCAGATTGATATATTGCCCGTCCTCATATCCCGTGATGTCGGAATATTTCTTCATCTGATCCTGCGTCAGCACCATCGCCTTCAACAGCGCCAGATGCTTGACGTCATCGCTCAGATCGAGATATTCCTCTTGGCACATGAAGTTATCATAGGTGAAGCCCATCGGCAGATAGAGCGTATTTTCGTAGATGTCATAACCGTTTTCATTTTTTATTAACTCAAAAAACGGCATCTGCGGCTTGTCCTTTTTCGCAAGCCCTTCCTCCGCGAAAAGGTATTTGACGGAAAGCAGCGCCCTGAATCCATATAACTCAGCTTCGGGTCGTGATCCGACGTCTCTCGTCACGCCGGATTGGTTATAGAACTGCATAAGTGAGCCGGAAACGATGCTGTGTAACGCCTGGATCGTCGGCGTCTGCCAGAATGCGTATTTTTGCAGGAAGGTCTCGTCATGATCGCTGGATCTTTTCGCCGCCCAGAGATAAACCGTTGAATACCCGACGATAAAAAGACACAGCGTGACAGACAACGCCCGCATATATAATTTGTTATTTTTCTTATAAAGAATATAAAGCAACAGCGTCGCTGCCAGTCCGATGACTGCAATCGCAACAAACACCCAGTATCTGCGCGGCGTAGCTTCAATACCGAACTTGTAGACCGTTTTCGAAGCGCTTTTGAATGTCTCATACGGCATCAGCCCGATCACGACAGAGATGATACCGACCGTGACCGCCGTCGGGATAAAACCCTTCTTGAAGTCACATTCCCTGATATGATCCAGCGAGTACACAGTCATCAGGATCATGACCATCGTCAGCATATAGAACCATCTGGCGTAATACGCTTTGTTCAACGCTTGGAAAAGACTGTTCAGTCCCGGTACAAACGCCATGATCAAGAGGATCGCCAGCATGATATTCAGAAAGCTCTTTTTATATTTGCGGAAGAACGCGATCACAAAGGTCATCGAGAACATCGGCAGATAAACCGCGACCGATGCCCATTTCGCATTCGCTTTCGGCGTAAAGTTCGCTCGCGCGGGGACATCTCCGGGGAAGAACATCGATACAAGGATCTGGATATATCGCTGCGGCGAAGAATAAACGACCGCGCCCCAGCCGTTGATCAATTCGGATGTACGATGATTTCCCATGATCGCCGCCACCGACGGCAGCAGCAGGAACATCGAGAGCATCACGCCGATGATGACCTCCAGCGCCAACAGCAGGAATTCCCTGACCTTAAAGCGATAGGTCTTTGTGATCATCTTCACGACATAGTAGATCAGCAGAAAGACTGCCTGACCGAAGAAAAAGTAATAGTTCATCACCGCGGCAAAGAAGATCGCCACAGCGACGATGCCTCTGCGCTTAGTCGCGTGAAATTCATCTACCGCCGCGAGCAGCAGCGGGAAGATGATCATCGCTTCATGAAAATGGAAGTAAAAGATATTGTATACGGAAAATCCGGAGAAAGCGTACAGCAGACCGCCGATCACCGCATACCGCGGATCTCTGACATAGCGGCGCAGGAAGATGTAGGCGGAAAGCGAACAGCACCCGAGCTTCAAAATCAGCAGCGGCCCGATCGCGTACGCGACCGCCTCAGAGGGCAGCGGCAGCGTCAGATAGAAGAAGGGCGATCCAAGCAGATAAAAGCTGTAGCTGCCCACAAAGTTCGATCCGAGATCCGTCAGATGGCTCCATGTGATATCACCGCTCAGGATGGTGTCATGCGCCAGCCGATAAAAAGGGATCTCCT
>OMTA01000262.1 GCA_900313895.1 uncultured Eubacteriales bacterium
TAATGTCAATTCATTTACCCCAATTTACGCGCATATTGCCGAAAAACAGCCCAAACCTCCTCGCTCATCCCCCATCCCACACCCTATCAGCTAAATCCCATCTTCCGCGAAGCATATCCACCCCCGTAGGGACGAGCAATGCTCGTCCGTCACCCTTCCTCCAAATCTCTCTCACCCGCGAAGCAAATCCGTCGTTCATCGTAGGAGAGGTGTCACCGAAGGTGACAGAGAGGAGCCGTCTCCGGCTGAGGAATGCTCCTCCCACTACCTATCCTCCAAATCACGTCTTCACGCAACGCAAATGCACCCCACCGTAGGGACGTTCCTCGCCGGAGACAGCCCACCCCTCTGGACTTCGCCCATCTCCCCTAACAGGGGAGTTTCACCGATCGTCCGTATCCCCCTCCCCCTATCTCCCTATCAACAAAAAACGCCCTGCCGCCGGTTATGCTCCGACAGCAGGGCTATCCCATTTCAATATTTCTCTCCCTTGTCTACGCCCTCAACCGAACACCGGATTGATGCACCGGTTGGTATCATTTAACGACCACCGTTCGGATCACCGATCTGGTCAGATGGAACGCGTCCGTCACGGTATAGGTCAAATAATAGGTGCCGGGCTTATCCGTCAGGACCTTACCGATGACCTCGACTTCGTCGTTGATGATGTTTCCGCAGATATCCTTGGCGATGATCCCCTTCATCGGGTCAAACTTCTCGCCCTTCTTCAGGGTCACATCCTCCGCCTTGCCGATGCTCGGCAGCTTGCCCTTATACGGATTCTTCGGATCGGGATCGGTCGGATCCCATCCCCCATTCGCGGGCTTTTTCACGATGGGCGGCGTACCCAGCGGATCGGACGACGCGTCCTCGTCGATCACAAAAACAGGCGTATTCTTCGCGCAGTTCTTATAGATCCAGTAGCAGTCCGCGACCATCAGCCTCACACAACCCTGCGAGGCGTTGGTGCCCAGCTTGTTGAATTCACCCGGCTCCAGCGCGTCCTTTTTCTCCTCCTCATAGGGAACAGAATGGAAAAGATACGCCCCGTGGAATTCCGTCGCATACTGACCGAACAGCGTCTCGTGATCGTCATCCCCGTACAGAGATGCCCATTCGCTGGTGGACGCGGTCTTGTATTCACCGACGGGCGTTTCATTCTCGCCGCCCGCGCCGCAGGAGCAGACCATCGCCCTGACCGGTACGGAATACTTTCCCTCGTCGTCATATGTATAGACCGTCACGGTGTTCGTCTTGCGGTTGACCACCAGACAGTACAGATTATCCTTGCTCTTTTCGATATTCTTGCTCAGCACATCCGCGTTCGCGGTATAGGCGGTCGTGACCTCCGCGGGTTGCTCGGCAGCTTTCTCAACGGTGAAATTGCACGACGCCTCAAAGCCCTCCGCCTTCGCGGTGATCTTCGCCTTTCCTTCTGCCAGTCCATCCACCTTGCCGGATGGATCGACCCGCGCGATCTTATCATCGGAAGAGCTGAACGTCACATCCAGCACATCCACATCATCGGGCAGTGTCAGCAGACACGCGCCTCCCGCCGGGATGGTCATCTCGGTCGTCGCGCCCGCGCGCAGGTTCGAATCATTTTTCTGTCCCTCACCCATCGCCCGACTGACAAAATAGACGGCAAAAAACGCCGCAACGATCACGACCAGCGATAAGAACAACGCCAGTATGATCTTTCCGGTATGGCTTTTTTTCTTCGCTCCGGTCTCGGGAGCAGGGTCGGAATGAACAACTTTTAACGGTTTCATACGCTACATTATATAGGAAAACCGCCCGATTATCAAGTTACAGTTTTTGACAATTTCCGAAAACCCCGCCGCTATGCGGTTTTTCGCGCCAGAAAAACTCGATTTTTCTATACATCCTCCCCGATTTATGATATAATCAGGTCAAACATCAACTTACCTGCTATCAAACGTTTGGAGAAACATCATGAGCGATTTTTGTCCCATTCAAAAAAAGTGCAATTCCTGCCAGCTGAGCAACCTCAGCGACTTAGAACAGCTGCGCTATAAAGAGAAAAAGTGCCGTCGGCTGCTCGGCGGACTGTGTACCGTCAAGCCCATCACCCCCTCACCGAAAACCGTCGGCTATCGCAACAAGGCGCAGTTCGTCTTTCGCAGAAACGGCAAAGCGGGACTGCTCAGCGGCGTCTATCGTCCCACCGACCGCTCGGCAGCCCTCACGCCCACCTGCGCCCTCTGCACCGACTTTGCGAATGCCGTCACCGCCGCGCTGTGCAAACTGTTCCACAGCTTCAAGATCACTCCCTACGACCCCTACCGCGGCACAGGCTGGCTTAAAAGCGTCGTCATCCGCGAGGCGACCGCTACGGGCGAAAGTATGCTGATCATCAACGGCGCGTCCCCGATCTTCCCCGCGAAACACTCCTTCACCACCGCCCTGCAAAAAGCAAAGCTCTTCACCGGAAAGCCCGTCCTGACCCTCTTCGGCGACGGTCACATCACGGATATCCTCTGCGAAAAACGCTTCCTCATCTCCCCTACCTCGTTCTACCAGATCAACCGTGACCAGACCGAGAACCTATATCAAAAAGCCATCGAGCTGATGGCTCTTACGGGAAGCGAGACCGTCCTTGACGCCTACTGCGGCGCGGGAACGATCGGCATCGTCGCGGCGGATCACGCGAAAGACGTCCTGTCCGTCGAGCTGAACCCCGCCGCCATCCGCGACGCCAAACAGAACGCGAAGCTCAATCATACCGAAAACATCACCTTCATCAACGCCGACAGTAAGGATTACGCCAAGGCGCTGGTCAACGACGGCAAAGCCGTCGACGCCGCCTTCATCGATCCGCCCCGCGC